>JAJFLS010000471.1 GCA_021772595.1 Opitutales bacterium | reverse complement strand
AGGGACGCCTGCAAAATCGCCGCCGAAACGCTGGCCGAATGCCAGCCGACCTGGGAGATCGAGACCGCTCCGCTCGCCGATGGTGGCGACGGATTCTGCGACACCTTGACCGGATTTCTCGACGGTTCATTTTGCGAAACGATCGTTATGGGACCTTTGGAGCAACCAACCACAGCTCGCTTCGGCATCGTATCGAACGATCGCCTACAAGCGCCCGCCCGAACGCTCTTGGATTTTAAAGAAACCACCCGCGAAATAGCGATCATCGAGATGGCCGAAAGCAGCGGCATCGCCCTCACCCCGCTTCGCGACCGCTCCCCTTGGATCACCACCAGCGCTGGGCTGGGCGACCTCCTCTTGTCCGCCATCGCCCAAGGAGCGGACGGAGCGATCATCGGACTCGGCGGATCTGCGACGCACGATCTCGCTCTCGGAGCGCTCTGGCGATTGGGATTCGCTTTTCTCGATTCCAACGGCGCTCCGATTGACCGCACGCCAACTCCCGAGACCTGGCCCAAAATCGACCGCATCGATCCGTCAGGATCCGTGCTGCCGCCTACGTTCGAAATCCGGCTGGCCTGCGATGTCGAAAACCCGCTGCTCGGCGAAATCGGAGCCGCCGCCGTCTTCGGCCCCCAAAAAGGGCTGACCCCAGAACGACTCGACGAAATCGAAGCGTTGACCCATCGCATGGCCGTAACGCTTTGCGGCGCCTGCAACGCGAACCCAGACGCAATTCACTCAGCTGGAGCCGGCGCTGCCGGCGGAGCCGCCTTTGGACTCCAGACCGGACTCGGCTCCCGAATCGTATCGGGCTACGAGCTCGTCAAATCGTGGATCGGGCTAGAATCCAAGTTCGACCGGGCCGATTTGGTTTTAACCGGAGAGGGCCGCTTCGACGCCTCCTCCCTTCACGGGAAAGGCCCCGGAGCGCTCGCGCTCGAAACGACCGAAACCGGGAAGCAGCTACATGTCTTCGCCGGCAGTTTGGGAGAATTGAAAGACGCGCCTTTCCCGAGCGAATGCCTAAACGCCATTTCGCCCCCCGAAATGCCACTCGAAGACGCACTCAAAGCGACCCAAGCGAATCTCCAAAAAGCGATAAGCGGCGCGTTCGCGAACGAGAGCCGCTAAGAGGGTGTCCAAAAAATGGAAATACATTCGGGACGGCGCCCGAACGCTACCTATTTGAATGGAGTTTCAGGGTAGTGAACGGGCACCGTCCCGTTCCAACGATTCGCCGAATCGACTTATTTAATGCCGTAGGGTCGGCGCTTGCGCCGTACCGCGATGGATGACGCTCGGCCTATGCGGTACGGCGCAAGCGCCGACCCTACTGTTTCGAATAATTAAGGCTGTACAAGATCGATGCCCAGGCGGTAAAAGCGAGCGCCTTCGGTAGCGGCGTTCTGCGGGGTCACTTCAAATATTGAAGAATCGTTTTCCATCGAAAGCTCGGAAATGTCTACCTCAACCGGATCCCATTCCTCCAGATTCGTGGAAGACTCCAATCGCCACACATAATCCGTAACGCCGTTGGCGATCTGAATCACGAATGCCTCTGGGCCCGTTTCAGCCACCATCAAAGGATTCGCTGAATACCTGTTCGGGATGCCGCTCGTTATATATTCCGCCAGATTGGTGACTCCGTCTAAATCCGGATCGGCTCCAAGTCCGCTTATCAAATCATCCGCTGCCTCGCTTTCGCTGAAGAACACCGCACGCCAGTCCGCATAGGTCGCGATCGAAACAACCTCGGCGGTCGCCGTTAAACCCTCAGCTCCCGACGCTACATCAAATCTGCGTTTACGACCCATTTCGCTTTGATCAATCTCGCTAAAACTCCCGGCAAGGGCTCCAGCTTTAAGAAACAGGAACGCTTCTCCAGCATCCGGCAAGTATTCGTCGATTAATGACAAACTGAGTTTTCCATCGAGATTCGCCGTTCCCCCAACCTCGAGGAAATCAAACTCAGTGCCCGGTTCCGTTCCGGCAAATTCCACACGCATGTCGCTACCGGGAAGGAGCGTGAGATCGCCGGTGATGAGACCTGAACCTGGAGATGCGCCCAAGGATAACACGCCATCCGTTGTTAGGTTCCCTTCGATGTTAATATTGCCAGCCAATTGGACGGGCCCGCTAACCGCATCTCGAACGCTTTCAACATTTCCCTCAACGCTCGATAAAGAGTCAGCGGAAAAGTCGCCCTTATTTGTAAAGGTCCCCCCGTCCATAAATAAATCGGAATTCCTTAGTATCAGGCTGTCTCTATTTAAGAGATTGTGATTATTAAATTGAAGATTGTGATTCTCGAGAGTCAATGTCCCTTCATTCACAAGGCCGTTACTTCGATTAGGAAAACTATTGATCGAATGTCCGCCCGCAGGGGGGGTCCGGAGCAGCAACTCTGCCTCTCTCCCTAATTTGTTGATTTCCCAGATCGTATTGCTCGGCCAAATCCCGATCGAAAATGTAATGCTGCCTCCATCCTTTGTTTCCCAATTTCCGCTATACAGCGTTCCGTCAAAGCTGCTAACCGATTCATCAGTCAGCATATCAACCGTATCAGGATCGACAATAATCAAGCTGGAATTCTCACCCACGACAACTGATGTGCCCGCATTGCCCTCATATTTGGGAAAAATAATTACAGGGTTCGGCAAATCTTCCGCAATACTTACCCTTGGGGAATCAGGCCCTGAAAAAGTGGAAAAATCCCCATTCTCAAAAACTGAATCAAACGGCGCTCCTCCCTCATTCAAGATCGATGCCTTCAGAATAATGTGGCCAAAGTTAGAAAGTCCTGTTCCGAGCGACATATCCTTTTCGATTGTTGCGGTCACGTTCGGATGAATAAAGAGTTCGATTCCTTCCTGCTTGAACGTCGTTGACTGAAAGATCGCGGTTTGCGGTTCGAGCGGCTTTATTGTATCAGATCTACTCACCCCGATTACCAATCTCCCCGAACCACCCGTACTATCGAAAACGACCGCGTCAAACTCGACTTGCGCGTTCTCAACTTCAAGATCACGATCATCATTAAATAAATTATTATTTCTACCAATATTATGAATAAGAGAAGTAAACTGAGCTCTACCATCTCCGCGAATCGTAACGGTTATGTAGATCATATTCCTTAAAATAATACCGGTATCCTCGTCCTCTAGATCGATCTTAATCCTATCCCCGAAAACAGGATTGACCATTTCCAGGCTCGAATCTCCTCGCACTTCTACATCGGAATTGAATGCGGGATCCGCCAGTGACAAATCCGCTATGAGCGTTTGGTCCAGCGTTTCGATCGTATTGTCGCCTTCGTGGATAGTGAGTTTGGATCCCCGAACGAACATTAGTTTTTCAACGGTGGCGCCCCCTTCGGCTCGAAGCGTACCTCCGAATAAATTGTATCTCGACCCAAGATCGTTCCGAAGCGTTCCGACATATTCAACATTTCCCGTTTGATTGATCGTTCCTTTGTTGAGACAATTGAATGCGATGAAGCTCAATCCCGGGTTGTCGATTTCAATCGTGTCGTTATTGATGATATTGTCTCCTTCAGCATAAGAAGGATCGCTCATGAGTCCGCCTTGAATGATATTCAGGATTCCGTTGTTCCGCAAAAACGCGCCTTCAGGAAAAACGAGGGCCTCGTTCCCAAAGAGATTCAATGTCAGGCCCGTCTCGGGTGGTCCCGTGTGATTGTTCACCAACTGATCTCCACTGGCGAATTCTATATCTTGGCGAATCTGAAAATCACCTACGCCCGTAAACGTCAGCAATCTTGAATCCGTAGCGCCATTCGCCCGAAGTTTGATAAATGCCGATCCAACTGCTTCGGGTCGTCCAAGTAGTATAGAGGCTTCCGTATTCGCGGTATGAAACAAGGTATCCGTTTCGAATTGGAGCGCGAAAGTCCTAATATCCAGTGAACCGTTTAGCGCCGTTATCGAAGCTCTGTTTCCTTTGAAAACAGTGAGGTTCTCATCGAAGATGAAGAGGCCACGCTCGACCAAGAGGGTCATGTCTTCGAAATTGCTGATGCTATTCTTGAAAGTAAGGGAGCCGTCCTTCACGGTTAGAAAGCTTCCTTGGGTTTTGACGTCGTCTATATCCATGACGAAATCCCCTGTTCCGCTTTTCAAGATGTCTCCAGAGCTGATAAAATCGCCGCCTGAGGAGGTCAACGTGCCTTCAACCAGATCCAGAATCGAATTCTCGGCAGTTTCGAAAAAATGAGAGAATTCCAAGTCCGAAAAAAGCGAGAGGTGAGACGCTTCGAGCGTTAGTTCTCTGATGGATACGCTTTGGTTTAGATTCACCGAAAAGCCGTCGCCAATAGTCACCTTATCATTACCGCCTACGCCGGGAGCTTTAAACCAAGGCGTTCCCGCGGCATCGGTCCAATTGCTTCGACCATCCGTAACGGTATGCCAATCGTTCGTTCCCGCTCCACCATCCCATATGTAGTCATCGCCTACGGGCACGATCTCGCTGGGGTCTTCCGCAAAGACTACAGTATCCTCGTTATTGATACGGAGATGCATCGCAATTTTATTCGTTTCCGACAATGCGAGATCCGATACGGAAACCAGGTCGTCATTAACTCCGAAAGGCACCCCTTCTGATATCGCGAACAAGAATTGCCCTTCGGAATTCTCGAGATAATAGCCCACCGTTGAAGCGCCCCCAACTCCTTCCATCTTCAAAACGCTACGGCCGGATCCATTCAATTCGACAATCGTCGCCGTCCTCAGCGGAATGTTCGCAAGTCCGGGAAGAAGGCTTCCCTCAGACGGGCTCACGCGTTGGAATTCGCCCGATGCGAGCTTTCTCCAAACACTGGTCGATGCCTCTCCCACAACTTCGGCTTCGAACAGAATGCTTCCATTGTCGTCGACCAAAGGGTCTCCACTTCCAATACCATCAAAGGTCACCTTGGAATCGACGTTGTAGGTGTATTCGATATCCGTAGACACTTCAAGCGCTGCAGTCGAAGTTCCTGAAGGGACCTTCCAAATGGTTTCTCGGATGAATTCACCGATTTTGCGTACTTCTGAATAAAAGACGACCGTACCGCCCGCATTAGCCGATACCCTAGTCGGGCCTGCGAACCAAGTCCCTCCTGCCGGCAAATCAGGATCGACAGGAACAACTCCATTGGAGTCGACTAAAAGCGTTAACGCTCCCCCCGGGCTCGCCCTGAAAATCGCCGTTCCAGAAGGCGCAGGAGCTTGAGCGTTGTAGCTGGTAAAGAAAATGATCGTGCGATCGGCCAGAATTTTGACGACTCGCTCCCGGAAGAAGTGAGTCGCCCCCGTCAGCTCTGGAGGAATAGGCGTATTCGTATCGAATAGAACCTGGGAAGAACCATCAGGATAAACCCAACCATCCTTGTTCTCTAGATCTATGCTCTCCACGTAGACAGCCTCTCCGCCAGGAGCCATCGCGATAGGATCTCCAAAGAAGGGTTGCTTCCATTGGACAAAACCAAAGTCGCCCGCCGTGAGGAAGGTATCCCAGATTTCAGGCAGAAGTGTCGCCTCGTCATCCACAGTTACTTTGAGACCAAAATTCCCTTCATCAGTCACCAGCCCTCCGCCCGCGGTTAATCTCGGCGACACAGGTGGATTTCCCTCTCGGTTGTTTGCTGGGGAAGTAGCCGTAAACCCCGGAAAAGGCCAATTCGGTCCCGCCACATAATGCGGTGTAACTTCCCCTTTGCTCCAGAAGCTACTATAGAAACGCGTTTTGGTGTCCCGGCTTACAATGCCAAGGAGATCGGCCGACCAATCAATAGATTCGATTGAACCAACCGTTTCCGTTCCATCAGTCCCCGGCGTGCTTATCGAATCACCAGCCGAAATAAC
>JAJFLS010000048.1 GCA_021772595.1 Opitutales bacterium | reverse complement strand
GCTCGATTAGCTTGGAGCGAAAGCGATTGGCGATGTTCGCATAGCGCCGCTTCATTCCGTCCGCCAATTGCTTTTTTCTTTCCAAGCGTTCGGAACCGCCTTCGGGCACGGGAATCACTTCCTCGAAATTGCGAGTGGCCCAGTAGCTTTCAATTTGGGATTCGAGTTTCCAAAGGGCATCGATCTTTTGCTCAATGACATCGTCGATGCTGACAACGACATCGGGATCCATAGGGTTGGGTTTTTGAAATCCGTCTTCAGTGTAGAGAAAAACGGGGTTTTTTATTAAATTCGGAACCGAGGGAAGGAAGGATTTCACGATTACCATAAAGGCCGCGTCCTGAACGAGAATTCCCGTGTAGCGATGATCCGGATGGTAGTCGTTTGGCCGGTGAGCGATGACGACATCCGCTTTCCATTCGCGAATGGATTTTGTGACCAGCCTGCGGTTTTCCAGAGTGGGCATGATTTCGCCGTCATGGATGTCGTATACTTCGGTGGCTTCCACTCCGAGAACCTTGTCGGCGTCTTTGACTTCCTGGATTCGGCGTACCGCTAGCTGGGCTCCCGCTTCGACGGCGTGACCGATATCCCCGTTTGTGGTGGAAACAAATTTCACGTGATGCCCCATTGAAGCCCACAAAGCTGCAGTGCCTCCGGCCTCTAATTCGGCGTCGTCCGGATGGGCTCCGAAAACGATGATGCGCAGTTTGCCATCATCTGGAATTTCTTCGCTCGATAGCTCGGCGACGAATAGCGATGAAAACGAGAGGGAAGCGATCAAGAGCGGGATACGGAGCGGAGAAAGGGTATTGAAGCGCATAATTCTAAGAAGTGTATACGCGGATTCGAAAAAGGCCAGCTAGAACGGTTTCGTGGATTTTCGCGTGATTCATTGATGTATCGATGTATCGATTTTTTCGTGACCGTTATTGCCATAGCGAATATCCCCAAAAATTAATTTCTAGAATTCAATAGGTAGGGACCGACTGCCAGGCGGTCTGCAATGCTTCAGAGGGTGTTAAATAAGTCCATTTTGTAGGGTCGGCGCTTGTGCCGTACCGCGAAAGCCGAGTGTGCTTTTCCTGCGCGGTGCGGCGCAACAGTCTTCACTGCGTTACGCCCAGTCAAGAGCGCCGACCCTACTGAAAGCGACGGTTCGCCGATTGTAGGAGCCTGCTTGCAGGCGATTGTTTCCCTCGGCCATGGCGAAGAGAATCGCCTGCAAGCAGGCTCCTACATTGAGAAACTACTTTAAGTTGACGCCTATGCGCGCCTGTGGGACGACGTAGCTACGTCGGGACTCCGGCGTGGATAATGTAACTCCCCCACGAAAAACGATTGCCCCGCGGAGGGGAGCTTGGCTCCATCTTCTGCAACCAATCGCCGCAAATTTCGTCTTACGAAAAAAAACTGGTTAGATTTGCCCTACTGTGGCAATGATTAGTTCGATGCGCTGCAAAATTTCCGTTTTCTTCATTCTTGCGTTAACCCCATTCGCGACAGCGGTGGACTACGAGCAGGATATTCGTCCGATCCTCGAGGACAACTGCTACACCTGTCACGGCGAGAAAAAGCAAAAAGGCGAGCTTCGCGTGGACCGGCGGGTGGATCTGCTTCGCGGTGGCGAAAGCGGCATCACGAGTCTGGTCCCGGGGAATCTGGTCGAGAGCTATCTAGTCGAATTGCTCAAAGATCCCGACCCGGAATATCGGATGCCCTACGAGGAAGATCCGCTTTCCAGCTCTCAAATCGCCCTGATCGAAGAGTGGATCTCCGGCGGTGCCGAATGGCCGGGGCAGATGGATGAAGTTGTCGAGGAGGTCGAAAAATCGGACCATTGGTCGTTCCAGCCGGTCGAGCGCCCGGGGGTTCCGGATGTCGGAGCCGCAGGGCCGATCGACGCGTTTCTTTTGCAGAAGATGGAGGCTAGCGGCTTGTCGCCCAATCCGGCGGCGGACATGCGATCGCTGATTCGCCGCGCCTCTATTGTATTGACGGGTCTTCCTCCCGTTCCGGAGCGAGTCTCCGAGTTCGAGAAGGCGTTTGGCAAGGAATCGGACAGGGCGTACGCCGCGCTCGTCGATGAGCTGATGGATTCTCCTCATTTCGGCGAACGCTGGGCCCAGCATTGGCTCGACGTGATCCGCTGGGCCGAAACGAACGGATCGGAGTCCAACCTGTATCGCAAAAACGCTTGGGTCTATCGCGACTACGTGACGAACGCGTTCAACGAGGACAAGCCGTACGACCAGTTCGTGCGCGAGCAGATTGCCGGCGATTCATTGAACGCCGGCGAGGCGACCGGATTTCTCGTGTCGGGGTCGCACGTTCCCCCGCAATCCGTAGGACGAGAAGATACGGCGATTCGCCAGGCGCGAGCCGATCGGATGGATGAAATCATGCAAACGGTCGGCGCCTCGATGATGGGGATGACGATGGGCTGCGCTCGGTGCCACAATCACAAGTTCGACCCGATCACGATTACCGATTACTACTCGATGACCGGCGTTTTCCAGGACATAGAATTTGGGGGAAGAAGACCAGAACTCGCTGAAGATCATCCAAAGCGGCGAGCCGCCTCCCCGCACTGGCAGGAGATCGCCAAGCAGCGCACCTTCCTCAAGACGACCGGAAGTTGGGAAGAGGACTGGGGCGGCTATCGCGAGCTGCACTTCGACTCGGTCAAAACGCGGAAGGTTCGGATTTCGTTCCTGACTCCAAAGATAAAGCTCGACGAGCTAGAGCTCTTCGGGAATGAGGAGCGCCAGAAAAATTTGGCCCTCGCTAAGAATGGAACGACTATTGAGGGGCCGGAAGAAATGTTCGGAGACGTGCGGACGCAGTTCGAGTACGCCAATGATGGTGAGTACGGAGCGTTCGGGCTCGACCTAAAGGCGGCGAAAGATAGCGAGGAAAAACCTTGGGTGGTGGTTGCCTTTGAGAGCCCGCAGGAGATTAATCGCCTTCGGCTGTCATCGAATCGCGAATACTATTTCGAGGTTGATTATCAATCGGTGCAGTTTCCCATGGCGTTCTCTGGCTACCGATTTGAAGTGGAGGATGAGGCAGGCGAGTGGCTCGAAGTCGCTTCGATTCCAAAGATCAATAAGGCGAACGCTAACCAGCCCGCGCGAGCGGCCGCCTTATCGAAGATCGCGGCTAGCTCTGAGAAACTCTCAGTAGTCGGTCCTCAGGTGAGTTTCGTAGGGAGGTTTGTCGAACCGGTCGTCACGCGAGTCCTAAGCCGAGGAAGTCCGGAAAGTCCTCGCAACGAAGTCCCTCCAGCCGGTCCCGCTGTTTTGGGTGGCGAATTGGGACTGACTTCCGATGCTCCGGGTCCTGAGCGGCGCGCGCGTTTTGCGGATTGGGTGGCGAGCCCGACGAACCCGCTCACCGCTCGCGTAATGGTTAATCGGATATGGCACCATGTTTTTGGAATGGGGATCGTTCCTACGGCCGGCGATTTCGGAGCTGCCGGAGCTCTGCCGAGTCATCCAGAGCTATTGGATTGGCTGGCCTCGGAATTTGTCGAGCCCACGGTTTCAGGTGGAGAGGCGTGGTCGATAAAATCGATGATTCGCCTGATGGTAATGTCAGACGCCTTCAGGCGCTCAAGCGCTCCCGCCAAAGAGGGGCTCGTGGCCGACGCTGGCGCGTCGATGTTGTGGCGTTTCCCGCCAAGACGTGTCGAGGCTGAGGTGATTCGTGACTCGGTCTTGCTTGCCTCGGGTTCGTTGGACAAGTCGATCGGAGGTCCTAGCTACCGTATCCATAATGTGAAGAAAACCTATGCCCAATGGGAAGTAGTCAACAACTACGGTCCGGAGACCTGGCGACGTATGCTCTACCAAGAACGGATGCGACGAGTTGATGACAAAATGTTCACCGCGTTCGATTTTCCGGATTGCGGGCAAGTGCGCGCGAAGCGGCCTGTATCGACAACGCCGCTACAAGCTCTGAATTTGATGAACAGCGCCTTTGTTCGAGAGCAAGCGGATCAGCTGGCGAGCAGGGCTCAGCGCGAGGCCGTCGACGACAAGCCGGAATCGCAAATCCGCCGCAGTTTTCAACTGCTGCTTAATCGCGAGCCCGATCGCGAAGAACTGGCCGCGTGCGTTGAAGTTGCCAAGGAGGCCGACCTCTCACTCGTTTGCCGCTCACTCATTAACTCCAACGAATTCGCGTTTTTGCCGTGATTTTTTTTGCCCACGGATGACACGGATGAAGAGTTTGATTAGAATTAGTTAATTTCCCATGAAGTGCACAAAGGGCACGAAGATATCGATGAAAAATGAGAGTTTTGGAAAACTAATTATCCGTGCAGATCCGTGTCATCCGTGGGCGAAATTCTTTAATTCTTCTTCGTGATCTCTGTGTCCTTCGTGGGCAAATCCTCTCCAACAATGGACAACAAATCTGAATTCATTTCATCGCATGGGCGGGCCCTTCTGAACCGTCGCGACTTTTTGCGGCAAAGCGGCATGACTTTGGGCGGTATAGCGCTCACGCAACTTCTCGCTCAAGACGGCTTGCTCGCGGCGGACAATATTACCGTTAGCGGCAAGGCCCCCATTCGACCGGAGATTGACCCCGACAATCCCTATCTCCCTCGGTCTCCTCATTTCCCAGCGGCGGCGAAGCAGGTGCTCGTCATCTATTGCCCCGGCGCGGTAAGCCATGTAGACACCTTTGATTATAAACCCGAGCTGACGCGATTCCATGGACAAAAGCCGCCGGGGATACCTGCGGTCACGTTCGAGGGGCCGACCGGCAATATAGCCAAGCCTTTTTGGGATTTCAAGCCGCGTGGCAAAAGCGGGAAAATGGTATCGGATCTTTTGCCGAATCTCGGCGGGTTGGTGGACGACTTCAGCTTCGTCCATTCGCTCCACACGCAGACGAGCGCCCATCCGCAAGGTGAGAACTTTTTCAATACAGGATTCACGATGGAGGGCTTTCCTTCTTTCGGCGGCTGGGTCACCTATGCTCTGGGTACGGAGAACCAGGAGTTGCCAGCGTTCGTGGCGATAAACGATCCGCGCGGATTAGCCCGTTCTGGAAAGAACAATTTCGGGAGCGGATTTCTCCCCGCATCCTACCAGGGCACGGATTTCAATGCTAAGAACCCTCCTGCTAATCTCGCTCGCCCGGACAAGTATACGGCCTCCGACGACAAGAGGACAGTGGATCTCCTCAATCGTCTCAACGCGAAGCATCTTGAAAAGTATCCAGATGATGCGGACTTGGCGGCCCGAATCGCCAGTTACGAACTAGCTGGAAAGATGCAGGTATCGGTGCCTGACATGATGGATCTGGCCCGCGAGCCGGAGAGTATCCATAAAGAGTACGGGACCGATAGCGGGACGGATTTGAAACGCGAATACGCCAAGAACTGCATACTTGCTCGCAGGCTGGTGGAAAAGGGCGTGCGCGTCGTGCAGCTCTTTAACGGCAGCGATCCTTCGGGCGGGAATGGAATTACAAACTGGGACTCGCACAGCGATATTCTCAAAACGCACGCGATGCAGGCGGAGATTATGGATCAGCCGACGGCCGCATTGATCAAGGATCTGAAGCGTCGCGGCCTCTTGGATCAGACGCTCGTGGTCTGGTGTACCGAGTTCGGCCGGATGCCGTTCTTGCAGGCCAACGGTACCGGGCGCGACCACAACCCGGACGCATTCACCTGCTTCCTCGCGGGCGCGGGAGTCAAAAAAGGTTTCAGCTACGGCGAGAGCGACGACTTTGGTCACAAGGCGGTCATTGATCCGACCAGCGTTTACGATTTCAACGCCACGATCCTACACCTGATGGGCCTCGATCACGAACGCCTGACCTACTACCACAACGGTCTCGAACGCCGCCTTACCAATGTGCACGGGCAGGTCGTCAAAGAGGTGATGGTCTAGCGGCTATCTCAAATGTAGGAGCCTGCTTGCAGGCGATTTCCTTCGCCGTAGTTCAACGAAATAATCGCCTGCAAGCAGGCTCCTACATTTGGCGAACCGCCGTATTTTGCCAAAGTCTTCGCCTAAAAATTCTCTGGCAGCGCGGCGCTGCAGGATGCGGGGGTTCCGTCGGATTCCTTGAATACCTTATAGTAAGCTTCTTTTGAGATCGTGGCATTGCTCGCGCTTCTATAGTGGTATTGCAGGGCCCGCCGACGGTTGGGCGATGTATTCGCGGGCGTCTGGTGCGGCAGGTTGCCGTGGAAAAAGAGAATGCCGCCTGGCTTCAATTCAATTGGGATTGAAGAAGCGGGATCAATTCGCCCGGAAACGATTTCGCAATCGAATGTATGGTGATGGCGCAGCGGGCCTAGTTTGTGCCCCTTTGCCAGTAAGTGCATGCAGCCATTTTCTGTGGTCGCGTCGTCGAGGGCGATCCAAGTTCCGAGAATCTGATCCATATCCTCGATAGCAAAATAGGCGTTGTCTTGATGCCATGGTTTTTCCACGCCGCATCCGGCTGCCTTAACGAGCGCCATCGTTTGATAGAGTTCAACCGCTTTCCCAAGTATGCTTTTGACTACTCCTTGTATGCGCGGATGCGAAGTATATATACTGTTGAATATCGGGGCCTCGTCCTGAAAATACATCGTCTTCCGAACTTTCGATTCGAGTTCGTCCATATTTTCTGAGCTGGGTTCGTATTCCGACTCTAGCTGGACGAAACAGGGACTCGATCTAGACCAGAAGGAAGCACCTCCGTGGTTTGATTTGCTGGTAGTCCGGGGTCGATACTCAGCCACTTCGTCGTTGAAGGCATAAGATCGCGCAATGTCGCTCAGGCCCTGGCGCGCTTCTTCTACTTCAGCCGGGCTTAGGGCGTTTTCAAACGCTAAATATCCTTCGCTCCAGTAAGCGGAGAGTTGCTCGTCGCTCAATTCAGTTGGGCAATCGGGACGGGTGGGGTTTTTGTTCATATATTTCGATTCGTCAGAGACGATAGTTACGATATCAAAAGTAGGAGCCTGCTTGCAGGCGATTTTTTCGCTGAGTGAAGTGCGATGAACATCGCCTGCAAGCAGGCTCCTATAATCGACCAACACTCATGCACTCAGCGGGATCAGTCCCTACCTATTGAAATCTAAAAACGGGGCGGCTTAAGGCTTGGGATGCTCGATCAGGTAATTGACGCCGTTGATCACGAGGCCTTGGAATTCGGGCGTTTCCCATTCGTCGGGACCGTCGCCCACCGCGCCGTGTCCGAGCGATAGGCCCATGACTTGCGACTTACCTTGAGGGCAGGTCCACATGACGATCGCATCTTTTTCGCCTTCCTGGGAACCTTTGATTATCGGCACCACTTTTCTCAGCACGTACTCATTGTTGTAGAGCTCAGTATTGGGAGTGGCGTAGCCTTCCTTGAGATCTTTGGTCGCGGGATGATCGCCGACTTTGTGCAGAATGATCGGCAATTTCTTTCCGTGGCGAACGCTAGCCACGCCGGTGAAGTCGCCGTATGCGGGAAAGCGGCCTTTTGGGTGATCCTCTTTCCACTTGGCGGCGAGTTCGGGGGTGGCCAGAGCCTTGCCCTTGTAGTCTTCTCCGAGCGCTCCTTTTTCGCCAGACTTGTAAGTTCCCCACCAGCTGTGCATTGAGCAGTGTATCAGCATTGCGGGCACGCCGCCGTTGCGAGTCTGACGCATGATATTCGCGCAGGCGTCCAGATCTTCGCTATTAGCGAAACAATAGTTGTAGACGATCGCGTCGTAGCCTTTGGCAAAGTTGCGCTTTTTGAGCTGCTCGATCACGCCGTCGTAATCGCCGGTAATAACCGTGACGTCCCAGCTGGCCTTCTTGGCGATCTGCTCTTTGAAAATTTTCAGCTGTGGGGTGTATTTGTGCCAATTTCCCGGCTCGTGGGTGACGTAGAGAACCTTGCCTGCAGCCATCAGGGAAGCCGATGAAACAGTCAAAGCGAGCGCCAGAATGGCCAATTTAAGGGAACGATTTAAGGTACGGATCATAATTTTGTCTTTCATTGCGCAGCGTATCCGCGGCATTTTGCCTCCACCGAGGAGGGAACAGGGTTTTGTAGGGGTCGATGAGAAGCGATCCGGCGGTACGTGTCAATCGGTTCCAGTCGGGAGAGATCTCGGTTGGAAATGCCAGTTCAGCGGCGTATTCAGCGTGCGAATCGGGTCCAACGCTGCTCTAGGGTGGTGGGGTCGGGCTTGCCGTTTTCGACAACTATTCGGTATCGCATGGTGGAGCTATCCTCGGGCTTGATCTCCCAACCGGTTTCCTGGATGGGGACGTAGTTGAAGAAAATGGCTCCGTTGTTGGTCTCTGGTGGCCAGACTCGCATGTGCTGAGGGAAGTCGTGATTACCGCTGTGATTGAGAATCGAGAGAGTGTCGTGCCCGCTGCTGGATTCGGACGGCCCCCACATGGCGATCCATTTCGAGCGTGTGGTGTGGCCATCGAGGCGTGTTTTACCCTCAGAGCTGAGATAGTCGCTGTTGGTTTTGTTCCAGTGATGCGGGGCTCGATAGGCGATCGGTCCGCCGTAGCGATAGGCGGGCAGTTTTAGCGAATGTTTGGATACGTTGGTCTGGCGGGTTTGGTAGTCGATCTCGTAAGCGTCGTCGACTAAGCGAGCGATAACCGTGAGCTCTTCGCTGAGAATGACGGTTTCCTTCTGCGGGTTTCCCGGGAAAATGATGTGCTCTTGGGAGACGGTGAATCCAGCGCTTTTAGGGTCGGAGATCAGTTTGATCGTTTTGGCGAAACGGATGGCGCCCGTCTTCGCTTTCAGGTTCCAAAAATCCACGGCCTCGCCGTCAACCTCACATTTGACCCAAGCATGCCAGAGACCGAGGTGGTGGATGTGGTCGTCGGGATGGATTCCCGTGACGACGGCTCCGCTGGGAGAATGCACTGGGTGAATAAAGCCGCTGCGAGCAAACGCAGGGTCGGCGCCTGGAGGGGGTTGGACTACGGCCTTGTGGTAAGTCAGGACGGGGGAGCCGCCAATTGCTATCTCGATAGTGTCGGCGGTTTCGTTCACAGACGGGGCTCTCTCGGCTCCGGCAATTAGGTTCGAGGCCAGAAGAAAAAACGCGGTAGGGATAATAGAGATGTAAGGCTTCATGCCTTTGGTACTGAACTCAATTTCGCGGGTTTCGTCGATTCCTATTGTGGGTTTGGTCATTCGGAGTGGGGAATTGCGGCGGCCTGAGGACAGGCCTGCCCATCCTTCAATGATTGATTCGCGGAAATTTGCGTCCATTAGCGGCTGGTGAATCGCTTTTGGATCTCCTCATTCCGTGAGTTTCGCGATGAGGAAGGTTTCGATGCTGCCGTATTTCGTTTCGGGGTGGTCTGGCGACTGGACGTTGCACTCGAGTCCGATCTTGGCCATCGCTTCTTGGAGCTTGAGGCCGAGTTTGACGTGATGGACCCAGACTCCTTGAGGTGTCTCTTTGTTGACTGGGACATCGCCACGACCATAGGCCATGTAGACCGGGACATCGTCTTTGGTCAGATGCGTAATCGCGGAGGCGTCTATCATGAGTTTCTTTACGCGTTTGGAATTCCATTCCGATTCGTCTTTCACGTCGTAAAACGGATAGAACACTTCGTGGTTCTTCAAGTCGGGAACGCCGAACCATTTGCGAAAGGTATGCAGGTCGTAGGTTGATTGGCCGACAGTGGTGGCCGCCGCGGAAATGCGTGTCGATTGGCGTGCGATGAGATCGTCGCTTTTGGGATCCGCCAGGTCGTCATGAAAGCCAAGCCAGAGAGAAATCCCCGCTCCGGCCGATCCTCCGTAACAAGCGACTTTGTTGGTATCCAGATTCCACTCATCCACGCGGCTGCGAATCGTTTGCAAGCAGCGCGCGGCGTCTTCCATCATGATTGGATACGCCCCGGCGTCGGATAACCGATAGTGAATCGCTGCGACAGAAAAGCCAGCGTCCTGGAACTGTTTGATCGAATTCGCCTTTATGGTGTTTTTGTTTCCGGCGCGAAAACCTCCTCCGTGGATGTAGATCACAAGAGGGGTCGGCTGTCCGTTCTTGGAATCACTCAGCCAGAGGTCGAACACATGGCGCTCGTGCGAACCGTAGGACATGTCTGCATGGGTGGGAGGCGGTTTAGTGATTTGGCCGGGCTGATTTTGTCCTAATGAATTCGATACGACGAGCCCGAGCAAGCTAAGACCTTTGAGAGGAATCTTGATTTTCATACCATTGGGGTGTGCGGGGTGAATCTTCCGAGATCGCTACGACAATAAATTTTGCGATGATCCGCTGTCAAATGGCTTCTCGGGAGATAGTGAGATTGGGAATGACTCGATTGGAATTAGTCTATGATTCTTTAGGGGTAAGTTTAAGATTTGGAACGCTTCGATTGCTGGTCGTTCACTCGCGGGAGGGAAGGGATAGAATTTGGCCGTCAGCCAATATCTTTTTTCTCAATGCATCGTAGTTGATTTCCTGGATGGGGATATCTTCGTCAACCGCTTGAACGGCAGCGGAAGCGGCGGACTGGTTCAACATCATAAAGGTCGGCTCCATCCGGATCGAGCCGAACGCCACGTGGCTTGCGGAGAGACTGAAGGTTACCAGTAGGTTCGTGCACTCGTTTTCTTTGGGAACGATGGAGCCGTAGCCGATGCCGAAAGGTTTTACTTTAACGCGAGCGGGGCTCTTGCCTTCTCGGACGATCATGTCCTTGTAGGCGATCCGTTGGATTTCGTGAATGTCGATTCCGTAGGACGCCATGGCTATAGGCTTTGGAGCATCCAAGGCGCCGGTACAATGATTCTCGTTCATGACCAAGCCTGACACCATGCGGCGCGCTTCGCGCACGTAGATCTGGTAGGGCCAGCCGCCATTGTCGGCGAACTCGTCTTTGCAAAGTCCAAACGATCGCGCCTCCTCGCGCAGTTTTTCCGGCACAACTGGATCGGTCGCCAGGAAATAGAGGAGCCCCACATGGTAGTCGCGTTGATAGTCGTATAACTCCTTGCGTTTTGCCCAATTCGCATCCGGCCATTCCCAACTCAGTCCAGGTATGTTCGATCCGAATGTAGCGGTATTGAAATCCCACTTACCGTTCACGAGAGGATCCAATTTTGTGAACCACCGAATGTCCATGTCGTCGCCCTGAAGCAAGCAGGCCTGAATGAAGCGACGTTGGATTTCGTAATTCCAGGGGTCATAGTTGTCGGGTTTCGATATCGGAATCCGGTTGTCCGGATCATTGGTCATGCATAGTCGAAAACAGTAAGCTTGCACCCCTGCTGCTCGCTCTCCGTTTTGTTCGCCCTGATAAGGTTTGATGGTGGGGAGCAGCCCGCTCTCACGATTGGTCGGATCGATGTAAGGCGAAATCGGCAAATCTCGATCCCAAATCCCTTTGCCGTCTGGACGGCGACCATTTTCTCCTGGGACTCCCCAGTAGACCGACGGATAGTATCGGTCTTCTCTAATGCTGAATCCGTTGCCGGTTTCGCGGTATTGGCTATTCGCCTCGCGGGTCGTCGTGTAGCTAACTCCTGCCAGGGCCATAAGATCGCCTTCGTAGGTTGCGTCGATAAAGACTTTCGCTTCGTACACGGTTCCGTCGAGCATCGTGATGGATTGGATCTTAGCATCTCGCTTTTGAGCCGATACGATTTTCTTGTCGTAGAACAGATCGATATTGCTCTCCGCAATGTATTCGAGAAACAACTTCTCTGCGCCACTGGGTTCGATGACGAAGTCGCCTCCCGTATGGGCGAAGTAGTTGTCGAACTTCAGCGTCTTGCCATAGCGTTCCGCCAACTTAGCGAAATACTCTCGCGCGATTCCTCCGATAGTAGCTGGATTGCCCACATCCACGGCGCTGAGTCCGCCAGTGGTCGATCCGCCCACATGTTTGTAGGGCTCCAGAAGTAGAACAGACTTCCCCATCCGATCCGCCTGGAGCGCCGCGACAACGCCGCCCGAGGTGGCTCCATAGACGCAAATGTCGTAGGAACGTCCCGATAGTCCAAGCAATGGAATAAGGAGAAAGCTGAGCAACAGGAAAAGCAGGGGTTTTTTCATGGGTTGTTTTTAGGGATCTTTGCGCCTTCCAGCGGAGCGAAGTTCTGTTGTTCCAGGACATCGATTCCGTTTAGCGTTTTAGTCAGAGCGTTGGGAACGGAAGTAAAATCGAAATCCCGGATTGCTTCGGCGGCAAGCGTTCCCAGGCGGTGTCGCAGATCGATCACATCGCCGTTCCCGTCCGGATGAACGCGGTTGCTCATGAAGATGACAAACGAGCGGGAGTAGGGATCGATCCATAAACTCGAACCAATAAATCCGGTGTGGCCGAAGCCGCCGAGCGGGAAAAGGCTTCCTCGCTGTTTGGAATAACTACTGTCCATGTCCCATCCCAATCCTCGCCAGGAATCCACTCCGGCGGGCGACTGTACGGAGGTCATCAGCTCAACGGTTTCCGGCTTGAGAAATTGAATACCGTTCAGCTTTCCCTTGTTCAGAATCATCCGGGAGAATTTAGCCAGATCGGATGCTGTTGTGAACATTCCAGCGTGGCCGTGTACTCCGCCGGTCTTTCTGCAGATGGGATTGTTCGCGGTGCCTTGCAGCATTTTTCCGTTTATCCATTTGGTCGGCGCGATGCGGTGTTTGAGATCTGGTGACGGCAGGTAGTTCGTGTCAGTCATTCCGAGCGGTTTGAAAATTTTCTCGCGGGTAAAGTCCTCCAGTCGCCGACCGG
>JAJFLS010000470.1 GCA_021772595.1 Opitutales bacterium | reverse complement strand
GCATCCGTACTCCGCCGTATCCGAAATGACTTTGTTCATTTCGTAGAGTTTCTTCCGGCCGATCAGATTCGCGATCAGCGGCGTTTCGTGCAGCGACTCGTAGTAAGCGGACTCCGCCTTGATACCCGCATTGGTCATCGACTCGAACGCTAGCTCGACGCCGGCTCGGATCATCGCCACCATTAGGATGCCTTTGTCGTAGTACTCTTGCTCTTTGATCTCCACATCCGCTGGTATCGACTTTTCGAATGCAGTAGTATTCGTCGCTTCGCGCCAACCGAGCAAGTCCTTGTCGCCGTTGTCCCAGTCAGCCATCATTCCCGACGAGAACGCTCCGGACATGATGTCTTCCTGATGCTTGTCGAACAAGTCGCGCATGATATCCTTCAACTGCTCGGAGAGCTCGAAGGCTTTGATTTTCGCCGGATTGCTCAGACGGTCCATCATGTTGGTAATGCCGCCGTGCTTGAGTGATTCGCAGATCGTGTCGAAGGCGTGCTGGACGTATTTGCTAGCCCAGCCTTTGTCGAGGCCTTGCTCGACCATCTTGTCGAAACACAACAACGAGCCCGCCTGGAGCATGCCGCAGAGAATCGTCTGCTCGCCCATGAGGTCGGACTTCACTTCGGCAATGAAACTCGATTCGAGACAGCCCGCACGATCGCCTCCGGTTCCGGCCGCGTAGGCCTTCGCCAAATCCCAGCCTTCGCCGTTCGGATCGTTTTCCGTGTGAACCGCCAAAAGGGTCGGAACACCAAATCCGCGCTTGTATTCCTCGCGCACCTCCGTGCCGGGGCTCTTCGGGGCGACCATGATCACCGTCAGGTCCTTGCGGATGTCCGCGCCCTCTTCCACGATGTTGAAACCGTGACTATAGGAAAGGCAGGCCCCTTGCTTCATGTGAGGCTGGACTGCGGCGACGACGGCCGCGTGTTGCTTGTCCGGAGTGAGATTCAAAACCAGGTCCGCGGTTGAGAGCGTCTCTTCGTAAGTGCCCACCGTGAAACCGTTTTCCGTCGCGTTCTTCCACGATTGGCGCTGCTGCTCGATCGCCTCGGCGCGAAGCGTGTAGCTCACGTCCAAGCCGGAATCGCGAAGGTTGAGCCCTTGATTCAAGCCCTGAGCGCCGCAACCGACGATGACGATCTTCTTGCCCTTCAGCGCTTCGACGCCGTTGAATTCGGAGCTGTCCATGAAGCGGCAGCGACCGAGTTGTTCAAGTTTCTGAGCCAAAGTCAGTGTGTTGAAATAGTTTTTTCTGCTCATAGCGGGATCGGAAAAATTTGGAAGCGGAGACCCTATGCAGGTCCCGTGTCTGGCGTAAAGCGCAATTTGTGCAGAGAACTCATCCATGGTGCCGCTTTTTCCGGCTCTTCGGCTAGACGTCATTCCTAGCGGCGATCCTCAACGCTGCGACCGTTTAAATTATAACGTTGTAATTTAAACGGTCGCAGGGCTATGAGTGTCTGCTTCTCCTTCCTGCTATCAAAGCGGGAAAAGATGCATCCACCGCGTACCTTGCAGAGAATTTAGGCTTCCCTGCATCCGCGTTTTGCGAGTCACTTCTTTCGGCATGTTGCTGAAAAACCTCCGATACCGAAATCTCCGCATCGACCGCTGGAGCCTCCCGCCTGGCGAAACCTGGTGCTTGCTCGGCGGAAACGCGTCTGGGAAAAGTTTGCTGGCCTCTATCCTGGTCGGCGAATCGAAGCCGGAGAGCGGTTCGGTAACTGACCTTCCCCCGAACGTCCGTTGGACCTCTTTCGAAGCCCAGCAGGAAATCTACGAAGACGAAATCAGGAACGACGACACCGACTACTTGGACAGAATCGACCACGGCACCACAGGGCTCGAACTACTGCTCGAATCTGGCTCGACAGCCGACAACGCCCGGGCGCTCGCCGCGAAGTTCCACATCGAGAACGTCCTCGATCGCGGCTATCGGCTCTTCTCCAGCGGCGAGGCCCGCAAGATTTTGCTTTTAAGAGAGATTCTCTCGGACCCCGATCTTCTGATTCTAGACGAGCCTTTCGAGGGGCTGGACATCGATTCCTGCGCCGAGCTCTCGACTCTCTGCCAGAACCTGTTGGACAGCGGACACGCTCTGCTTTTTCTCGTCAATCGGCTGGCCGACGTTCCCGAATGCGCCACCCATCTGGGGCTCTTGCAGCGCGGGGAGCTAATCTGCTCGGGGCCGAAAGGTGAGATCCTCCACAAATCCGAGATTCGACAACTCGTTACGCTGGATCAGTCGCAGATTCCCGATTTGCCTCCGCCGCCGAACGACGATCCGCAGACCTTCGATGTCATCGCTCGCATGAAGCAGTGCCGCGTCCAATACGGCGACATCATCCAATTCGAAAACTTCGACTGGGAGCTCCGGCCCGGCGAACACACCCTCATCACCGGCCCCAACGGAGCAGGCAAGTCCACCCTGCTCCAACTCCTCTCCGGCGACCACCCGCAGTGCTATAGCAACGATCTCCAGATCTTCGGATTCCAGCGCGGCACTGGCGAAAGCATCTGGGATATCAAAAAGAACATCGGCATCGTATCGGCCGCGCTGCATCGCGACTATCGCGCTCCGGGCAACGCGCTCACTACCGTTGTATCCGGATTCTATGACAGCATTGGCCTCTACGCTCACGCGACAGAAGCCCAACGAACGCTCGGCCTGAAGTGGCTCGAAGAGATGGGACTTCGCGAATACGCCAACACCTTTTTCCGACAGCTCTCGTGGGGCCAGCAGCGGCTCGTGCTCATCGCCCGCGGCCTGATAAAGCAGCCGCCTCTTCTCATTCTCGACGAACCCACCCAAGGCCTCGACGATCTCAATCGTCACATCGCGCTTTCTTTTATAGAGAAGCTCGCCAGCTTGAAGCGAACCACGATTCTCTTCGTCAGTCATCGCGAAGACGAGCAGCTCGAACTATTCATAAACCGGATACACTTCTCGCCATCGACAAAGCCCGGCGTGAGATTCGAAGCGAGCCGTATCCGGCTACAGTAGAAAATCCACGCCGCATTCGCGACGTAGCTACACTGGGAATCCGGTGTGAAGAATCTATCTTGCTCTAACTTAGGCGGCGTGTCGCAAGCGACAGCCCTTGTTAGCAAAACAAGCCGCTAGCAATCCTCGCATGGCTTCGACCATTTCCAGTTCAGGAAATGACCCAACACGAACGCGGAGCCGCCAAGAAGCGTCGCAAACGGCTCGAGCGTGACGCTCGCCATCGGACGGACGATGAGAAACACTGCCAGCCCCAAAGCTCCGAGCGCGAAGTGCGCTTTCCGGCCATGCATGCGGTATCCGTTGATAAAGGTGAATCCGGCCAGGATCGCGATCCCCACGATCATGCCCGACTCGAACGCTTCGTTCCCGAGGAATTCTAGCCCGAGCAAGGGCAAGGCGCTCAGCAAAATCGGAGTCGCCAAGCAGTGAATGGCGCACGCGACGGACAAGCCCATGCCTGTCATGTCCATTTTCGCCAATCTGCTCGCTGTCACGCTGCTCTTCATATCTCTACTTCAACAAAACGATAATCGTCGCTCATGCAACTAACTTGCGAAAATAAAGCAAGTTATTTGCGATAATACGCACGCTACGAAGATAACCGTGCCATTTCGCTTGGAGTCTGCTACTTGGATACCGCAATGGATGTCGCTATCGTGATTGCCTACTTTGTTGCTGTATTTCTGATGGGGATCTACAAGCGAGTGTCGGCCGAAACGAATATGAGCGAGTACTTCATGCACTCGAATTCGCTTCGATGGCCCTCGATCGCCCTATCGACCATCGCAACGAATATTCACTCGGGGCATTTTCTGGGCATGACCGGCTCGGCTTACCTGTTTGGATTGGCCCAGGCAAATTTCGAAGTGAATGCCCTACAGGGGATTTTGTTCGCAGCCTTTATTTTCGTTCCCATCTACCTGAAAGAACGAATTTTGACCATCGGCCAATTTTTCGAGAGAACTCTGGGCCCAAAGGTCGCGGTGACCTATTCCCTGTTTCTGATCCTCATGAATGCTTTTGTATTCGTCGGATCGGTTTTATTTTGGGGAGGCTATGCGGTAAATGCCGTTTTTCCCGAAGCCATTGCGTTTATCAGCCCCGACCCGATGGTTCGAATATTTGTCGTGGCCATTGCGCTTGGATTGTTTTCGGCGACCTATACGTACCTGGGAGGAATGGGAGCGGTGGTGCGAACGGATATGATCCAGTTTGTGCTTTTACTTGTTGGCGGACTTTTTCTGACCTTTATGTGCATCGATTCCATTGGTGGCTGGGGCGTGCTTTGGGAAAAGCGCTCGGATGTAATGCATCTGCATTTGCCAGCGGATCATCCCACGCTTCCTTGGCCCGCTATTATTGGAATGATGCTGATCAATTTCTATTATTGGGGATCCAACCAAGTCATTGTTCAAAGAGCCTTGGCGGCGAAAAGCCTATATCATGCTCAAGTCGGGCTGATCGCGGGCGGATTTTTAAAGTATTTCATGGCTCTGATTATCATCGTTCCCGGGATTGCCTTATCTATACTGATGGATTCCAAACCGCTAACCGACCCCGACTTAGCATACCCGACATTAATCTTGAAATTTATCCCCACAGGCTTTCGAGGGATTATCCTTTGCGGATTATTCGCGTCATTGATGAGTAGCGTGGATTCGCTTTTCCACTCCACGTCCACTTTGTTTTCCGTTGATATTTACAAGCGACATTTACGACCGCAGGCCACCGACCAACAAGTAGTCAAGGTCGGTCGCCGCTTTATATGGGCGATGTTTATAGCCGGAGTCGTTTTCGCTTGGGTCAATGTATACGTGAAATTCGACAACCCCGGTTTTGCCCTTACCCACTGGTTTAACGAAGTAACGTTCTACGCGCAAAATGGCATAGCTGTTATAATCGTAGTGGCCATCTTCCTGATCGCTCCTTCGAGACGACTCGTCTTCTGGGTTCTGATGGCGTCCGTCCTGTGCACCTTTCTCATGAAAATCGGATTTCCCGATATGAACTATCTCAATCGGACCACCGTTGTCATCACGCTGAGCGTCCTGATCGTTGCCATCCACACGATTTCGAAACAAGGCTGGCCGAGGAAATGGGGACAACTCATTAAAATTTCCAGACCCGGAGTCGGGTGGTTGGGGCTGGTACTATTGTCCTCTCTCATCGCCAGCCATATTGTGTTTCACTGAGAATTTGGCCTTGAGGAACGCGGCTCAATCCGAGATACAGGACGCATGAAAACACTAACCCTCTTTAAATCTCTCTTCTGCGTCTGCGGGCTGATCGCCAGCGTTGCGACCCTCCAAGCGATTGAGCCCGACGAAGGATTCTTCGACCGATGGGCGCTGACCATTCCGGATGGCCGCGCTGGCTGGCTGGAAGTCACCAAGGAAGACGGCTACTATGACGCGCGAATTCTCTGGGGCGGCGGCAGCGTGGTGCCGGTAGATAGCGTCGTTTTTTCCAAGAGCGATACCTTGATCGTGACGCGGACGAAGGAAGTGAAACGAAAAAATTCCGATGGAGAGGTCGTGCGCACGCAGCGATTCACAGATGCAATCGTGGCGAAAATCGATGGCGACAACTTGAATATGACCTTCGTCCATCCGCTTCCCAATGGCAAAGACCTAGAGCACACAGATTTCACTGGGAAGCGCATTCCTCCTCTACCGCCCAAGCCTGATCTAAACAAGGTGAGTTACGGCAAGCCGATCGCATTATTCAACGGCAAGAATCTCGATCACTGGGAATTGCTTGATCCGACGAAACCGAACGGCTGGAGCGTTGTTCGCCGAGTCTTGTCGAACAACCCCTTGCAAGAAGAGAGTAAGCCTCACAAACGATACGGGAATCTGCGCACGAAACAGACCTTCGAAGACTTCAATCTCAAACTCGAAGTCAAGGTGCCAGAAGGAGGAAACAGCGGCATCTACCTTCGGGGCATTTACGAGATCCAGGTCGCCGCCACCTACGGCAAGCCGCTCGATTCCCACAACATGGGCGGCATCTACAGCCGAGTCGCTCCGGCGATGGCGGCCGAAAAGCCAGCCGGCGAATGGCAAACCTACGACATCACTTTGGTCGATCGCCATCTCACGGTGGTTCTCAACGGCAAGACGATTCACGACAACGTGCCGCTGCAAGGTTGCACGGGTGGAGCCCTTTGGTCGGACGAGTCCAAGCCCGGCCCCATTTATCTGCAAGGCGACCACACACGAGCGAGCTACAAGAATATCGTTTTGACGCTCGTCGTGAAGTAGCCGAGCAAGCGGTCTTCCTGTAGCCGCGATCGCTGATCGCGGAATAGTTACTAGGCCAAACCGCGATCAACGATCGCGGCCACAGCAGGAATCCTGTCTGTAACTCGGGCCGTCGAGCTGCCAACACAACGACGGAAAAAACGCGCCCGACGGACCCAGATAGATGATAATTTCATTGTTCGGGGTCTTCTCGTTCAGTAGACCCTTTGCATGAAAAAAGTACGTTGGGGAGTCATCAGCACCGCGAATATCGGAACCATGAAGGTTCTGCCTGGAATGGCCCGATCAGAGCGTTGCAAAATCGACGCGATCTCCTCGCGCGACCTTGGCAAAGCGAAAAAGGCCGCCCGGAAATTGGGCATTCCAAAAGCGTACGGCAGCTACGAAGCCCTGCTCGCCGATCCGGAAATTGACGCCGTCTACAATCCGCTGCCGAATCACCTGCATGTCGATTGGTCCATCAAGGCGCTCGAAGCGGGCAAGCATGTGCTTTGCGAAAAGCCGCTAGGACTGGATACGAAGGACGCCCAACGTTTGGTGGACGCTGCTGCGGAGTATCCACATCTCAAGGTCATGGAAGCGTTTATGTATCGCTTTCACCCACAATGGATAGCGGCACGGTCGTGGGTAAAGGCGGGCAAAATCGGAGAGCTCAAAACCATCCAGTCGTTTTTCTCCTACTTCAACAACGATCCGAACAATATTCGAAATCAGTCGGACATTGGAGGCGGCGGACTCTTGGATATCGGTTGCTATTGCATTTCCTTGTCCCGCTTTCTTTTCGGCAGAAAACCGAGTCGCGTCCTGGGAATCGTCGAAACGGATCCGGTTTTGAAAACCGATAGCATGACTTCTGGTGTGCTGGATTTCGGAAACGGAACGAGCAGCTTCACCTGCTCGACGCAGCTTTTCAATTACCAGCGTGTCCAGATTCTAGGCACAACAGGCCGGATCGAAATCGAAATCCCGTTCAACGCGCCTCCTGACGCAAAGACTCGCATTTGGCTTCACACTAATAGAGGCACGAAGGAAAAGACCTTCCCCATTTGCGATCAGTACACTTTGCAAGGAGACGCGTTCTCGAAAGCCATCCTCGAGGACACTCCCGTTCCCACACCCCTGACGGATGCCATAGAAAACATGGCCGTCATCGACGCCCTTTTCGAAAGCGCGGACAGTTCCAGCTGGGTGACCTCATAAAGGCTGTTGAATAAGTCAGCTTGGCGAATCGTTGGAACGGGGCGGCGCCCGTTCGCTACCCTGAAATCCTCTTCAATCAGGTAGCGTTCGGGCGCCGCCCCGAATGTATTTCCATTTATTAAACAGTCTCTTAGTTTAAAAAAGCGAAGCTAGTAAAAAAGATCTCCGTGGTTTATGAAAGGTTTGGGTTTACGTGAAACTCGTAGGCAGATAAGTTTCTTACATGCGAAGATTGCCCCAATATCGCGTCACTCCATCGAGTCTCGCCTTAGAGACTGTTAAATAAGTCCCTTTGGAGTCTACGAAGTTATGTTTGAGAATCAAAAATTGGCTTTCGATCCGAGTAATACCCGGAGGGTATTGCGAAGTGAGGAAACGGTTTTTGAACTCAAACAGGACGAGAAGACGAACGAAACGGACTTATTTAACAGTCTCTTAAGCTCATTACAGGGGAAAAACCGTTTTCTATTCTCCTGCCTATTTCTGATTCTTACTTCCTGCGAAAGCACCACGCCGGGAATCTATCATCCTGAAAAACTGGCTGAAATCGATGCGACAATCGAGGAGGCCATCGCGCAGAAGAAGACGCCGGGTGGAGTCTTTTGGCTCGAACGCAATGATCAGGTTTATTCAAAAGCGTACGGCAACATGTCCGTGGAACCGGAAATCGTTCCGGCCAAGATAGATGTCATTTATGACGCCGCTTCATTGACCAAAGTCATCGCCACCACGCCCGCGATCATGTTGCTAATCGAACGCGGGAAGATCCAGCTTGATACTCCAGCGCATCGGTACCTTGATAATTTCCGCAACGGAGGGAAAGAGACGATTACCATCAGGCACTTAATGACCCACACCTCCGGACTCCGTCCAGGCATCAGCCACACGATCGAAGTCGATGGAGTATCCAAAGAATGGGTTGGCTACGAAACGGCCATCGCGCTCGCGAAAACGGAAAAAACGCAACACGAACCCGGAACTCATTTCATCTACAGCGACATAAACTATATTCTCCTGGGCGAAATCATTCAGCAAA
>JAJFLS010000469.1 GCA_021772595.1 Opitutales bacterium | reverse complement strand
ATGAGTGTCGGCGCGGTTCTGCGGAGGGTCGATGAACTCGGGCTGGCGGACAATACGCTGATCGTATTCGTTTCGGACAACGGCCATCTTGGCCCAAAGGATAAGCGTCCGCTGCGGGGCAGTAAGGCGGATCTGTACGAGGGCGGCATTCGCGTGCCGTTCATCGCGCGCTGGCCGGGAGTGATCGAAGCGGGAAGCCTCTGCCGGACACCGGTGATCGGCAACGATTTCCTGCCCACGTTTGCGGAGATGGCGGGATTGGAGGCCGCTGATTTGGACGTCGACGGACTCAGTCTGATTCCGCTTCTCGAGCAACGCGGCGGGATCGATCGGGAAACTCTGTATTGGCATTTCCCTCACTACCATAGTCTAGGGATCGCTCCTTCGGGCGCGGTGAGGCAAGGGGATTACAAGCTGGTCGAATGGTTCGAGGCGTCCGTGGATGGCGAGGACTCGGAAGGAGCGTTGGAGTTGTACGATCTCAAAGCGGATCTCGGAGAGCGGCACGATTTGGCGAAGGCGATGCCCGAGAAAACCGAGAGCCTCTACAAGAAGCTAAAAGCCTGGCGTCAGAGCGTCGGAGCGCAGGAGATGAATCGAAATCCTAACTACGATTACGAAAAAACGGAATTCAAACCGAGAAAGAAGTGAGCGGCGTTCTATTATGAAATGGACTGGAAAAGAACTTGGCGGATCGCTACGAATGGAGTACGATCCGCTGTCAAACGGCACGACTAAACTTGGGCTTCGCGCGAACGGCGGAAATTGACGATATGACAGGATTGGAATTACAGAGAGCTTTGAAGGACGGGAAGCGCGTATATGGCACGTGCATCATTTCCCAAGCGACTCGGTGGCTGGATCTCGTGCCGGGAATCGGACTGGATTTTGTATTCATAGATACGGAACATATTCCGATCGATCGAGGGTCGCTCTCGTGGATGTGTCGCGCTTATAAAGAGTTGGGAGTCGCGCCGATCGTTCGCGTTCCGTCGACTGATCCGATTCAGGCCAGCATGGCGCTCGATGCCGGGGCGATGGGAGTGATCGCTCCCTATGTGGAAACGGCTAAACAGGCTCAGGATTTGGTAGGGGCGGTGAAGTATCGCCCTTTGAAGCATCAGCGACTGCAATCGGTTTTGAGCGGAGAAGACACGCTCGATCCGGAGACGAAGCGCTATCTCGATAAGAACAACGAAGGCCGGCTAGTTGTCGTCAATATTGAAAGCCAGGCGGCGTTGGATGCGCTGGACGAAATTCTTGAAGTGGAGGGTGTCGATTCCGTGCTTATTGGCCCCCACGATCTTTCCTGCAGCTTAGGCGTTCCCGAGCAGTACGATCATCCGAAGTTCGACGAAGCCGTTAAAACGATTTTCCGGAAGGCCCGGGCCCGGGGCGTAGGAGCGGGCTACCATAGCTGGCTGGGGATTGAGAAGCATGCGGAGTGGATTGAGGCGGGGGCCAATTTCATAATCTATAGCACCGATGTCTATTTGTTCGCCCACACGCTGAAGAGGGATCTGAAAGCGTTGAAGGCGGCCGTGGGAGATTCGGAGGACGATGCCGAAGCGCTGGATGGAACGTTGTGATATATTTAAATTCTAATCCAGTGACGGATTACGTTACACAATCGATCATGATGATGGTAGGGCTACTTATCCCTAAGCAGCCCTACCTTTAATAGACTCTAAGTCACTGGACTGATACTACCGACACAAAAATATGAATACGCCTCAGTTGTCCCTTAAAGATTACGAGCTTCTCAAGCAGCACGACACGCCCACCGTTTGCAATGTCATCGAGCTCTTCGATATACGTCCGCGTAATGCGGGCTTTATGGATGATCGAATCAAGGCGTGCTTCCCCGAAATGGGCCCAATGGTTGGATACGCGTCGACGGCGACGTTTCGATCAGCTGCTCCCGCGAGCGGCGAAGCCTATGGGAACCTGGAGAAGCAGGTCGTCTCTTTCGAGGAATACTCTCTACCAGCAGTGGTAGTATTTCAGGATCTCGATGAGCCGGTCGCCGCGGCGACTTTCGGGGAAATGATGTGTACGACTTACAAGCGATTCGGGGCAGCCGGGTTGATTACGAGCGGAGCCGGAAGGGATCTGGACCAGGTCCGGGCGATCGGTTTTCCGGCGTTTACGAGCAGCACGATTTGCGCTCACGGCTACTGCCACATGCCTGCGGTACAAGTGCCTGTGGAGGTGGGCGGGATTGCGATCAATCCAGGCGAATTGCTGCACGGCGATTGCAATGGCGTGACGACGATTCCCCACGAAATAGCGAGCGAGGTTGCTAGCCTATGCGGACCTTATATGGACGCGGAAGCGATACTGCTGGATTATTTGAAAGGCTATAATCTCACCCCGCAAGGCTTGGCGGCCGCTCAGAACGAGTGCAAGGCAGCGATCGACAAGCTCGGCCAGCAGGTCGTGCCGCGGTAGGGGGCGTTTGGGAGTATCCAAAAAGTCAAAATTTTCTCGGATTGCCGACAGGCTCGGGGCGGCGCCCGAGCACTACCTTTTCTCGAGCTTCGCTCGAGTGTTGGGGTCGCGTCCGGGCGCCGTCCCGGATGAAAACTACTCTCTCACCCGTTCTGTTTCTGCCGATTGTTGAGTTCGGTTGTGAACGCCTTCATCCAAGCCGAGCATTCGCGTTTGAATCGGCAACAATACAAATTGTCGTCGATGACGAGCGGTTCGGCGACGTAGGTCGCTCCGGAAAACTCGGCGTCGAGGCGGCAACGTGGAATGGTGGTGACGCGCCGCCCGCGAATCACATCGGCAGCGGCGAGGATTTCAATTCCGTGGCAGATTGAGGCGACGGGCTTTCTTTTCTCGAAAAAGTCTTTTGTGATACGCAGCAGATCTTCGTCGTAGCGGAGGAACTCGGGAGCGCGGCCTCCTGGAAGAACTAACCCGATGTATTCGTCGGGATCGACATCGCGGAAGGCGATATCCGAATCCAGTTTGTATCCAGGAGTCTCGATGGTCACGTCCCAGTTCTCGTCGTGGTGATGCTGGACGAGATTGTAGGTCCGTTTTTCGGGAGCGGCTTTGACGACTTCATAATCTTCGCCCAAGCGATAGAGCGGAATCATTGTGTCGATTACTTCGGCACCGTCGCCAATCACGAGTAGTATTTTTGCCATATAGAAATGTGGAGTTGCTGAGGTAGCCCGTCAACCAGTCTGTGAATTGTGGATTGGGTATCCGAGATGAAAAGGAGTTAGATTTTCGACCACAGATTACCTAGAGCAGCAAAGGCCGTAACCAAAGATTTTGAACCACGTATGGACACGAATTGTCGCGAATCGACAAAGGGGGTAGCAGCATCACGGAGACAGGATTGCCCTAGCTCTTGATCTGTGAGAATCCGTGTGATCCGTGGGCAAAAAATACGCTATCTGCGATCATCTGGATAATCTGCGGGCAAATATATGGCTGCCTTTAGACAGAGCTCAAGACCCTGAAGCTCTCGAACGGGTGGCTATGTTGCTCTAGGTAATCTGTGGTTAACTTCTTTCTGTTTCTGGGCTGGATCTCGGTGGTCTACCGGTCTCTGCGGAAATTCGCTGGGGTTGTATTAGTCGCGTCGCGAAACATGCGGGTGAGGTATTGAGGAGATTTAAATCCGCTTTCTTGGGCGATCCATTTGATGGGAAGATCGGTTTCGGCGAGAAGCTCTTTGGCCCGGTCGATTCTCACGCGGCGGATTTCCTCGTGCATGGTGTGGCGCAGCACTTTCTTGAATCGGCTTTCGAGGGAGGTTCGGGAAATTCCGACGTGCTGGATCACATCGCCTACGTCGATCGCGTTGCAAGCGTTGTCGCGAATGAAGCCGGCGGCCTGAATCACTGCTTGATCATCGGTCGCCAAAACGTCGGACGATTGCCGCACGACGAGCCCTTTTGGCGGAACTCCGAGGCCTGGCTCGGGCTGGACTCCGGTCTGCATCCACTCATCCAAAAGCCGAGCGGCGCGATAGCCGGTTTCTTCGGAATTGATCCGAATGCTCGAGAGCTTCGGAACGCTGAGATCGCACAGAAACTCGTCATTGTCCACGCCGACGACGCCGACGTCCTCGGGCACGCGCACGTTCGCGCGGCGGCAGGCGTCTAGCACCAGGAATCCGAGATCGTCGTTCGCGGTCATGATGCCGACGGGCTTGGGAAGGGCGGAAATCCAATTCGCCAACTGCCGTTGATCGCGGCCCCAGCTCCGGGTCTGCTTGGTCGTTCGCGCTGTGGACAAAACCTCGCACGCGAATCCGGCATCTTCTACGAGTTTCTTGAAGGATTCGCCCCGCGTGTGGAATCCTTTGAGATCCTCTCTCGAAAAACCGCAGAAGCCGAAATGCCGATAGCCGCGCTCGAGCAGATGTTCCGCTCCCAGCTCGGCCACTTTCGGATTGTCCGATCCGATAAACGGGATCTGAAGATCGTGCAGTGAACCGCGTAGGTTGATTGTGGGTACGTTCGCCGCGATGACTTCCTTGGCGAGCCGCTGATTTTCGATGCGGGCGATTATGCCATCTCCCCGCCAGGTTTGCAGCCAGGGAGGCGGCGCGTCGCCAAGCCCCTGTGGTTGAAAATAGGTCGACCAAGAGCGGCGCTCTTGATTGAATCGCGAAATGCCCCGAAGCAAACCCCGGCCGTAGGCCCGAGACGTTTCAATGAGAATGGCGACCTTCTTCATCCTTATTCCCTACCTAATAACAGTTAATCAAATCAATCATGCAGGGTCGGCGCTTTTGCCGTGCCGCCTAAGCCGAGCGTATTCTTCCTCTGCGGTACGGCGCTTGCGCCGACCCTGCAACGAACATGCGAGATGATTCGTGGATCTACTAAATAGGCTCTTAATGCTAAATACGACAAAACTTTTAACAGATTCTATCATCTAAGACAGTTGGCTAGGGCAAGGCTATTTGTAGGTTTATCAAGAGCGCCGCGTTGCGACGGCGCGATTTTTTAGCGATAGTTGGAAAGCATGAGCGGAAACGAGCACAGGTCTGAAGAAAGCCTCGGGGACGCGGTTGGAGTGATTGGGCTGGGCTTGCTCGGCAGCGCGCTTGCCGAGCGGCTGGTCGAGAATGGCTATGCGGTCTACGGATTTGATTCAGGGGAGCCGCGGACGGATCGGACGCATTTGCTGGAAAATTCTCGAGCGGTGTTCGAGCGATGCGAGACGGTAATTCTCAGCCTCCCGGAAAGTAGCGACGCGGCTGCGGTGCTAGAAGAAGTATCGGGAGTTCTGGAATTGGGGCGGCATACGATCGTCGATACGACGACGGGCGATCCCGATGAGATGAGGCGGTTCTACGAAAGTCTCGCGCAACGAGGAATTGGATACATCGAGGCGAATATCGCCGGGTCGAGCGAAGCGGCGAGGCAAGGGGATACGCCGCTGTTTTTGGGCGGCGACGAAGAGGAGATCCAGAAGCGCAAGCCGTTGTTTGACGCTTTGTCCAAGACCGCCTTTAATTTGGGCGAAGCAGGATCGGCTTCGCGCTTCAAGCTCGTGCACAACTTGATGCTCGGGCTCAACCGTGCGGTGCTGGCGGAGACTCTCGAATTTGGGAAAGCGCTTGGATTCGACGCTCGCGAAACGCTGGAAGTCTTAAAGAAGACGCCCGCATCGTCCTACGTGATGGTGACCAAAGGGGACCGGATGGTTGAATCGAACTTCGAGCGGCCTCAGGCGAGATTGTCTCAGCATCTCAAGGACGTTCGGCTGATACTCGACCACGCGGATCGGAACGGCGCTCGGACGCCCCTAAGTGAGACGCATTGCAAATTGCTCGAATCGCTGGAGAATTCGGGTTTCGGAGAGTGCGATAACAGCGCGATTCTAGCGGCCTTTCAAAACGGATCGGCGGCGCGCGGGCCGAAATCGGGGGCTAGCGATTAGTTCACTATGAATGGGATACACATTTTAGACGTCATCGTAATCGTGACCTATCTGTTGGGCATCACGCTTCTCGGCGTCTGGGTAGGTCGAAAGATTAAAGGTACGGGCGATTTCTTCATGCCAAGGCGTTTCGGAAAGGGCATGATGATGATGCATGCGTTTGGAACCGGGACCGCGTCGGACCAGGCGGTGATCGTTTCTTCGAGTACCTTTCGAAACGGATTGTCCGGAATCTGGTACCAGTGGCTTTGGCTTTTCAATACGCCGTTCTATTGGCTGCTCGCTCCGATCTTTCGGCGATTGAGGGCGGTGACCACGGCGGATGTATACAGTTTGCGGTTCGGCCCGAGCGTCTCCGTTCTGTTCGCGCTGGTGGGGATAGTCGGCTTGTCGGTGAAGATCGGTCTTATGCTGAAAGGGGCCGGAGCCCTGATCGAGTCGGGGACGAATGGAACGATATCCGCCGAGCTGACGGTGCCAATCATCGCAGTGCTTTTCGTGGTGTACGGCATGGCTGGAGGGCTCGGAGCGGCTATCGTCACGGATTATATACAGGGAATATTAACGGTCGTTTTTTCCTTTATACTATTGCCCTCGGTGCTGACTGCGGTGGGCGGGCTTTCCAGCATCCGCGAGACGATTAACGATCCGCAGATGATGTCTCTCGTTGCGCCAGATAATATCAACGCGTTCTTTATCGCCACGTTCGCCGTGCTGTCTCTCATTGGCATCGTGGCCCAGCCGTTTATCATGGGAGTGTGTTCGGCAGGTCGCACGGAATTCGATGGCCGATTCGGTTTTGTAGTGGGAAACCTGATAAAGCGGATCTGCACGGCGGCATGGGCAGTGACCGGAATTGGGGCACTCGCGTACTATATGCAAAGCGGGGTTGAAGTAGAGAGTATCCATCCTGACGAAGTGTACGGTGCGATGGCTCGGACATTTCTACCCGCTCTGCTGCCCGGACTATTGGGGCTTTTCATCGCAGCGCTGCTCGCGGGAGTGATGAGCTCTTGCGATTCCTTTATGATTTCCGCGTCGGGACTTTTCACGGAAAATCTCTACAAGCCTTACGTTAAAGGAAAGGACCAAAAGCACTATATTTGGGTGGGACGCGTCGTCGCTCTACTGATCGTGCTGGGCGGCGTGGTAACGGCGTTCTTGATGCCGAATGTTGTCGATGGGCTGAAGCTTTGGTTGAAGATCGCCCCGATGCTCGGGATCGCTTTTTGGCTAGGTCTTTTCTGGCGGCGCTTCAACGCGACGGGCGCTTGGGCGAGCACGTTGGCAGGATTTTCGGGGTGGTGGGCTCTTTCCGGGAGTTCTCTTTCCGAGCCTGCTCAAATCGTTTCCTATCTTTCGTTTGCGGTGGTGGCGGGAGTGATCGCGAGTCTCTTGACCGCTCGCCCGGATAGGGAGAAACTGGAGCGGTTCCATGCGCTGATCCGGACTCCTGTAGTCCCGGGTGAAATACTGGATGAGCCTTGCTGTCTCCCTGCCGGTACGGTTCCGGCGACGCGGACGCACTTCTTTGCGGGCACTGATTTCGAATTCCCGGTCCCTTCGCGAGAATCGATCGTTGGATTCGTTCTTACCTGTGGCGCGGTGGCGTTGATGATTTATTCCTTCATCTGGATGATCGCTTAGAAACGCTTAACGATACAAATGAAAATCAACTTCGAAGAACGATTTTGGCAGTGAAACGACAGAAAGCAAAAATCATGATCATGAACGAAAAACTGATCTCGCCCATCATCGGGCTGGCTCTCGTCGTTGGGGCGATGAGCACGAATCGATTGGACGCGGCGAATGCTCCGTTGGTAGCGTTCGAAGAGCAGTCAACAGGGCTGCAGATAACGATCGATGGGAAGCCGTTCGCTTCCTATCATAAACCTTCGGAGGAAATTCCGCGGCCCTATTTCGCGAATGTTATAACGCCCTCTGGAATTCAGGTGACGCGAAATCATCCTCCGATCGAAGGCAAGGATTCCATGGACCACGACACCTATCATCCCGGTATCTGGCTAACGTTTGCGGGGATCAATGGGAACGACTACTGGCGCCTCAAAAAACGCGTGGCGTTTGACCGTTATATAGGAAGGATAAAGGGAGGACGAGGGACAGGTTCGTTCACGGTTAGTAATTACTTTCTGGATTCGAAGGATTCGAGCGGCAATCGGATCGCCCAGGAAATTTCGGAGTACACGATAGTCGTCCGAGACGGATACACACTGCTGATTTCGAAAAGCGATATTTTCTCCAGTCAGAGCGATATAGTAATTGGCGACGATCAGGAGTATGGGCTCGGGATTAGAGTCCAGACCGCGATCGAGGAACGCAATGGAGGACAGATTTTGAACGCGGAGGGCCGCATAGGCGAAGAAGGGACGTACGGTCGCTCGACTCCTTGGTGCGATTACAGCGGAGCGATGGATGGGGCGGTCATTGGGATGACTGTGATGACGGATCCGCTGAACTTTCGACCGAGCTGGTTTCACACGCGCGATTACGGACTGATCGCGGCGAATCCGTTTGGTCGGGAAAAAGTCGCCGGCGGAACGGAAAGCGCAGTCGTCGTGAAAAAGGGAGAGAAGCTTCGGCTTGGATTTGGACTGGCGATCTATTCCGCGACCGAAGAATCCGAAATCGATCGCGAGGCGATGTACCAGGATTACCTTAACGTGATCCGAGCAGAATGAAGAATCGAGGAATAGAATGCGCGGAGTTATGAAAACTAGATCCATTTCGAGGCGGAAGGTTTCGCTATTCGTTTTAACTTTGGTCGGGGTTGCGTCGTCGGCGGCGGAGGCGGCTGATTCCGTTCTTCCGCGCGTTCCTGAGGGATTGGTTGTCGAGCTGTTCGCGAAGGAGCCGCTCATCCGAAATCCGGGAGCGATGGCCTTCGATTCGAAGGGGCGACTTTTTGTCGGCTACGGTCCTCAGTATCGCAACCCGAAGCCGGATACGCCGAAAGACAGTGTCGCGATAATGATCGACGAGGACGGCGATGGCGTCGCGGATTCTTCCAAGATATTCGCGACTGGATTGAATTCGATCCAAGGGCTCGCTTGGCATGGCCGGGATCTTTGGATAGGGAACTCTCCGGACCTGACCATCGTACGCGATTTGGATGGAGACGATGTTGCGGACGAGTACGTGCGCGTCTACACCGATCTGGGCAACCTCGAGCACGCTAACCACGGCCACAATTGGGCTCCCGACGGGAAACTGTACTTTTCTCACGGGACTTCGAAGGGTCTCACTCTGCCAGGACGCGTGGCGCCCAAGGCGTTTCGAGATCTTTGGGGCGTTTCGGCACCGGAGGGAACTCCCGATTTTCTGTCGCCTCAAGTGTACCGAAGGGAAGACTACAAGAATGTGTATCAGGATCCTAGTGACGACTGGGGACGGCAGGGCGGCGTCTTGCGGTGCGACGACATGGGAAAGAATCTGGAGATAGTGAGCCAGGGGCTACGCAATCCTTGGGATATCGGTTTCGACAGC
>JAJFLS010000468.1 GCA_021772595.1 Opitutales bacterium | reverse complement strand
CGCGTTGCAGATTGGATTCGCGAGTTTGGTCGGAAGCGCTTCCTTGTTTGCGTCGGAAGAATTCGATGGGCTGGTCACTCCCTTTATTGAGGAGAATTGCGTCAAATGCCATGGCGAGAAGAAGCAGAAGGGCGATGTGCGACTGGATATTTTGAGCCGAGATTTCACGAGCGCCGAAAACGCGGTTTCCTGGCAGGATGTATCCGATATGCTGATAACGGGCGACATGCCTCCGGAGGAGGAAGAAACGCGTCCGTCGATTGAAGCAGTTTCACAGATCATCAAAGCGATCGATACCGAACTTCGAGCCGCTGCTAAAACGATGGGAGGAGGAAGCCGCATCGCGATTCGCCGTCTTAGCCACACTGCATTGGATAACACGGTGGAGGACTTGTTAGGCGTCAATTTGCTTTTGTCGGATAATTTGCCGGCCGATGCGGAAATCAATGGCTTCGATAGCCTAGCGGTTACGCTGGACGCCAACCCGGAGCTGGTCCTGAAATTGCAAAACAATGCCCAGTCGCTCGCCAAGCACGCCATCGCGAGCGGCGAGGATATCCGTGAGAAGCGCTTGTATTCAATAGACGAGATCGGTCATGGGAATAACGTCGAGCAACGCGACGGATTTATCGTCACCTCGTCAAGCAGGGATCGGAAGCATGTGATGTGGCCGAAGGGCTTCGTCGCGCCTCAGGAAGGCATTTATCGAATTCGCGTCAAAGCGTTTGCCGGAGATAATCGCTGGGACCTGGAGGAGCGCGGGATTGAATACACCTATCTCGATGATAGTTATGAGGAACGATTTAAGAAGCAAAAGAGGAAGCCTAACGACGAGCTTCGGCTTTCAGCAATCGTCGCGATCCAGGCGGAGGAGGCTAGGCATATGGATGCCGCTACCGTTCCCGGCCGCCGGGTGGGATTTTTCTACGTCGATAATCGAGTGGACTCCGATGAGGTAGACGTGCGCCTGAAAAAGGGGGAGAACGTCATGATTCATTATGTTTCCGGCGCTATATTGAATCGATCCCCGATCGCTCGTGTTGGCGACGAAGAAATGCTGGTAGCTGACCTGCTGCACGTTAAAGAGATCGAAGTCGTCGGTCCCGTATTAAAATCCTGGCCATCCATCGCTCAGCAACAACTGCTTGAAGAATCTGAAAAGCGAAACTCTGAGCGGGATGTCGGCGACCGCATTGAAGACTTTCTATTCCGCGCCTTTCGACGGCCTGTACCTGAAACTACGGTACAAAATTACACCCGGCTTTACCAGGCCGGGCTGGAGCAGGAGCTCGGCCCAGAGGAGTCGATGCGCAATGTCGTTGAAGGCGTTCTCTGCTCACCCCGTTTCCTTTTCAATTACGACAGGGGAGATGGCGCCGATGTGTGGGCCCTGGCCAATCGCCTTTCATATTTCCTTTGGAATTCAATGCCCGATGAGGAATTGCTGAGCCATGCGGAAAACAGGCAACTTCTCAAGCCGAGCGTTATTCGAAAGCAGGTCCTGCGCATGCTGGCCGACGAAAAATCAAGCCGCTTCGTCCATGACTTCACAGCGCAATGGCTTGGGCTCAAGAATATCGATCTAATGAAACCCGACCCTAAGCTTTACAAGGATTATGACCCGCTGCTGGAAGGACTCATACGCCGAGAGAGCGAAGTATTCTTTGAGCGAATACTTAAAAGGAATCTGCCCGTTACGGCGTTTCTCGATTCCGAGTTCGTCACGATCAACGAGCGCTTGGCCAAGCACTATGGGATCGACAATGTCACTGGCAGCGAGTTTCGCAAAGTCAAATTGCCCAAGGAAAGCCCGCGCGGGGGGTTGCTCGGGCAAGCCAGCATTCTAAAGCTTACCTCAAACGGAACGCGAACTTCGCCCGTGATCCGAGGGGTTTGGATTCTGGAAAACATTTTGGGCGATCCGCCATCCGCCCCGCCCGCCGACGTCGAGCCGATCGAGCCGGACGTGCGCGGATCGAAGACTATTCCCGAAATGCTAGCGAAGCATCGCGAGATCGAAACCTGCAACGATTGTCACCAGAAAATCGATCCTTGGGGATTCGGCTTGGAGCATTTCAATGCGGTCGGAGTCTTTCGCGAATATTACCGCAACGGCCAGCCTGTATATGCCAAAGGAGAAGTCCCTGGAGCGTCGTTCGATGGCGTCGAAGCAATGAAGCAAGTCCTTCTGGCTCGTTCGGATCAATTCGCCCGCGCCTTGTCGGAAAAGCTATTCGCCTACGCGCTCGGGCATCCGCTCACCTTCGCCGAGCAAATCGTCGCCGACGACATCGCCGCGGCCAACTTGAACAACAAGGACGGCTTCAAAGATCTGATCATAGATATCTGCACAAGCCCAATGTTCCGCGGTGAGTATAGCCTAAGTGAGCCAAGGGAAGCGGATAAAGAGGCGATTGCGTCGCGGTGAATAAATGAGCTCTGTTAAACGGGAAGACTCAGACTGAAGCACTGAGCTACAGTTGAACGATTCTCGGAGAAATCACTCGTATTCCCATTTGCTGATCCAGGGATCGGTGGTGGTTTTTTGGAATGTTTTGAGCTTTTTCTTCAATCGTTCGAGGACTTCGGCGTACTCGGGGTTGTTGGCCAAGTTTCGTTCTTCGTATCGATTTTCGGATACATTGTAGAGTTCGAAGGCGGGGCGGTTTACGTAGGAGTCGACGTTCATGTATCCATAAAGCGCGTCTCCGCCTTTTTCGAGCTGAGCTTGCCAGGTGGAGGAAGCCCAGAGATCCGTGGCGAAGGGATAGGGCAATCCGGATGCGATGTTCCAGATTAGCTTATACTCGCCGTCCCACACCGCTCGCATTGGGTAGTACATCGTGATTTCGTGGAAGGTGTGCGAAGCGAACATGGTCTCGTGGTGCGTGGCGTTCTTGTCGCCGAGCAATGGGACCCAGGATTCTCCATGATAGCGAACGAAGGGGCGATGGCCTCGGTTGTCCTTCTCCGCGTAGTCTCTGCCTTTCCAGTAGTCGTCGGCTTCGAGGAAGTCTTTCGGGCGGTTCTTCTTGCGATCGAGCGCTCCGGCGAAATCTATGAGCGACGGAGTGATATCCGAGTGGCTGATCATCGCGTTCGATTCGAGTCCTCTCTTTTTCTCGTAGGGGTTGCGAACGATGAAGGGGACATGAAGTCCAGCCTCGAAAACGGTTGTCTTGGCTCCGGCGAATGCCATGCCGTGGTCGGCGGTGAATACGATGAGGGTCTTGTCGTAGAGGTTGGCGGCTTTAAGGATTTCAACGAGCTTGGCGACGCCTTGGTCCACGCGGGCGCAGCTTTGATAGTATTGGGCGAGCTCGCTGCGAGACTCGGTCGTGTCGGGCAGAAAGGAAGGAACGGGAAGCGTGTCGGGGTCGAAGAAAACTTCGTCGATCCCTTCGCGAGCGGCTTTGTCGGGGAGGTTGCCGAACAGGTCGGGTTTGAGTTTTCCGGCATAGGATTTGTCGACGCCTCCGCCTCGGTGCGGATCGCTGGTCGCGAAATAGAGGAAGAAGGGACGGTCGTCTTTTTGGGTGATGAAGCTCTCGGCGGTGTTGGCCATTTGGAGCGCGTTTCGACCGTCTCCTTTCAGGTAGGTTTCAAATCGATACACTTCTTCTGGGGCGACGTGGTATTTTCCGATTTGGGCTGTGCGGTAGCCCGCCCGGGAAAGAGACCGGGGCAGGGAGAGGCTGACTACGTTTTGGAAGCTCGAGAATTTGTGGAAGGCGTGTTGGTGTCCGAACTGGCCATTGAAATGGTTGTGCAGTCCGGAGAGGATGACCGACCGGCTGGCCGAGCAACTCGCGGTTGTGGCGTATGCTCTGCGAAACAGCATCCCGTCTTTCGCGAGCGCGTCCACGGCGGCGGAACTGGCTACTGGATCGCCGTAGCATCCGAGTGTTGGGCTTTGGTCATCGGTGACGATGAAGATGATGTTTCGTTCGGCTGCGTGGGAGATAGCGGCGAACAGAGTTGCGGCAGCAATTAGAGTGGTGAGTATGCGCATGTTTCTATTTGGGATCAACCACTGTAGAACGCTCGAATACGGAGTCCAGCAGCGAAATTCCGTTCTTGCCGGTGTGGCTGGATCGGCTTGGCGGTCGGTCGGTACCTTGATTTGCGCGGTCTCTTTTCGAAAAATTGCAACTATCGCGCGTGAGGACGGGTAATGGATTGGTATGACGCAAGTAGATGAATGCAATTTGGACAAGGATGCTCGGATGTGGGCGACGTTTTGCCACCTGGCGGGACTGCTGAGCTTGACGGGGATTCCCTTTGCCGGGCTGATTGGTCCCTTGGTTCTGTGGTTGGCAAAGCGCGATGACGACCCGTTTATCGACGACCAGGGGAGAGAGTCGGTGAACTTTCAGATTAGCATGGGCATCTACATGATCTTAGCCGGATTACTTTGCGTAATTCTCATCGGCATCCCAATCCTGATGGGGCTCGTGCTCGCGGAACTTATTCTGATCATCCTGGCTTGCGTTCGATCGAACGAAGGAGAGCTCTACCGCTATCCGCTGACGATTCGGTTTTTGTGAGTTGGAGAGTGTCTAATAATTCGATATTCCTATTTTGGTTAAGGTAGGAGCGGGTTTATCCCGCGATATTTCTTCTCAATCTTATGCAGGCCTATTCTATCGCGGGGTAAACCCGCTCCTACACTGACTTATTGGACAGTCTCTTAGAGAGTGTCTAATAAGTCAGTTCGACGAACCGTTGGAACGGGACGGCGCCCGTTCACTACCCTGGAGTTACCTTCAAATAGGTAGTGCTCGGGCGCCGTCCCGAGTTATCACGGCATTTATTAGACACTCTCTT
>JAJFLS010000467.1 GCA_021772595.1 Opitutales bacterium | reverse complement strand
GTCGGTGAGGCGGAAGTCCCTCCCGCGATAGCGGTGAGTGAGCCGCTCGTGATCGATGCCGAGAAGATGCATCAAAGTCGCATGGAAGTCGTGCACATGAACCCCATCCTGTTCGAGGTTGTAGCTGTACTCGTCGGTAACGCCATGGGTGTAGCCTGCGTTTGCGCCGCCGCCCGCCATCCATGTAGTAAAACAGCGGGGATGATGGTCGCGACCAAAGTTCGTCTTGGTCATCTTGCCTTGGCAATAATTGGTGCGTCCGAATTCGCCACCCCATATTACGAGAGTATCGTCCAAGAGGCCGCGGGATTCCAGATCCTTGATCAATGCAGCGGAAGCTTGGTCGGTCTTCTTTGAATTATCTCTCACATTGCCAGGGCATCCACTATGAGCATCCCAACCAGTATGGAATACTTGGACAAACGGTACGTCGCGCTCGGCAAGTCTTCGGGCTAGTAAGCAATTGGCTGCGTAGGTGCCTGGTTCAGACACACCCTCGCCGTACAGATCCAAGGTCGCTTTGCTTTCGCCGCTAACATCCGAAACTTCAGGCACCGAAGCCTGCATGCGAAAGGCCATTTCGTACTGCTCAATCTGGCTCTCCAAAACAGGGTCACTCTGCTGGCTCACCTGATACTCGTGCAATTCCTTCAAGTAGTCGATCGTCTTGCTGCGGCTGGAGCGGCTGACGCCTTCCGGATTATTGAGATAGAGCACGGCATCTTTGTCTGCCCGAAAGCGAACGCCGTCATGGCGACCTGGCAGAAATCCACTCCCCCAGTAACGAGATGTGAGCGGTTGCCCTTTCGCCACTTTCGGCGTCAAAACTACATAGGAAGGAAGGTTCTTGTTTAGGCTACCGAGTCCGTAGGACAGCCAAGACCCCGCTGTGGGGCGCCCTGGAATTTGCGACCCAGACAACATCATGGTAACGGCGGGCCCATGGTTGATAGCCTCCGTGTACATCGATTTCACAAAACACAACTTGTCGGCGATCGAAGCCATGTGGGGCAATGTTTCACTAAACCACGCCCCGCTTTCCCCATGCTGCTTAAACTCGAATGGAGAACCAGCCAGCGGAAAACTGGCCTGGCTGGTGGACATGCCAGTAAGGCGTTGACCCTGACGTACTGAATCCGGCAACTCCTTGCCATGCTCAGCGTTCAATCGCGGCTTGTAGTCGAACAAATCCATCTGGGAAGGCCCCCCGGATTGAAACAAATAGATGACGCGCTTCGCTTTCGCAGGAAAGTGCGTTCCCGACAAGGCGGGGCCGTTGTTGGTAAGCGCTTGAAGGGGATTCATCACGTTACCAAGGGCCAGTCCCCCCAAGCCCATTCCCATTTGATTCAGGAATGACCGACGGGTCATGCCGAGTGGATTTTCAAAGCCTGTGCAGAGTGGGGTTTTCATCGTTTTATCAAAGATTCGTTTATGTTCATGATCGCATTGATCACTATCGCGGCGGCCGCATGCTCTCTCGGGTTTTCGTAAAGGGAAACGGGCGAGCTTCCGACTTCTAGCAGGGCATTCGCTTTCGCAGGATTGGCATCGAATTCCTCGCGCTGCGCCTTGTAGAGTTCGGAGAGAATCTTCACTTCCATACTGTCCGGCTGCCGGCTGATCAGCTGAAGAAACGCCTCTTCGATCACCGCCGTTCGATTGCCTTGATGCTTCGCCAGTAGTTTTTCTCCCATTACACGGGAGGCTTCTACAAATTGCGGACCGTTTAGGATCACCAATGGCTGAAGCGGCGAAGTCGTAGGTTCACGTCTCAAGCTACATACATCGCGCTTAGGAGCATCGAAGGTCACCATCATCGGAGCGGGCGCATTGCGCTTCCAAAGTGTGTAAAGGCTTCTCCGATACAGGCCTTCGCCTGCGTCCGGTGTCATTGGCTTAAACGATACCGCGACCTCATAAGGCTTAACCGGAGGGCCGCCAATTTTGTCTACCAGCAATCCACTGACCGCGAGGGCATTGTCGCGTATCATTTCGGCCGCCAATCGGTTTGGGTTGCTACGGCAGTAGGTCAAGTTCTCAGGATCTTTGCTTACGCTTGCTTTGTCGCCGAACGTGCTTTGACGGTAGGTCGCAGAGAGCGCCATCCCACGCAAGAGGTGGCGTACGTCCCAACCATTCTCTACGAAGTCGCGAGCCAGCCAGTCGAGCAACTCAGGGTGGGTCGGGCTACTCCCTTGGCTGCCAAAATCCTCTGGAGTCCGCACCAGGCCAATCCCGAAAATCATCTGCCAGTAACGATTGACCGCGACTCGCGCCGTGAGCGGATGGTCGGAGTCGGTCAGCCAATGAGCCAGACCAAGCCGATTGCGAGGCTGATCTTCAGGAAACGGAGGGAGCGCTGCCGGCGTGTTGGCGGTGACCTCTTCGCCTCGAGAATCATAGGCGCCACGTGTCAGTACATAAGCAGGTTTTGGCTCTTTGGTTTCCCTCATCACGCTGATATCGGAAAGGCCGTCCATAGTGCTATTCCATTCGGAACGCGCTGCTTGCAACTCCGACCTCAGGCGCATCGCGGGCAAATAGGAAGTGGCGAGAAAATGGCCGTAAAGCTCCTCTTGGTTTTTCGTGGAAGCGCTCAGAAGTCGAGACTCGGTTTTCATCTCAAAGAGCAGTCTGGCTTCGAGTTCTGAAATCTCACGGTCGAACATTTGGAATTCATCTATCTGTCCTTTTACGAAACCGCGGTCTCGATAGCGTTCTCCGAGAACCAAGTGTTCGCGAACCAATCCACCGTTAGGAGTGTGCCAATTGGTGATCTCCTTAGTTAAGTGGTCTTTGATGGTGTCTAACTCCAGCTGTTTTCCGTTGAGAAAGATCTTAACGCCGGAAGCCTTGCTGGAACCGTCATAGGTGACCACCATGTTGGACCATTCGCCTACGGGCACTTTTTCCTTGGCCTGAACCCGCATGGCGTTGCCCGGCCAAAAATGGATTAGTGACGCCGTAGGCCTTCCGTCCATTAGCATGAACTCATAACCCATACTCGCGGAATCGTCAGCGCCACCGCCGCGACTGAATAGACTCTCGCGAGGAGCATGCTGATTCGGACGAACCCAAACGGATGCGGAAAATGGATGTTCGCGCGGGAAGTGGCCTACGTTGAATATTTCCATTTTGTCGTCGCCAGTAAACTGTAATGCCTTTCCGGTTACACCAGGAACCAATACATTGAGATCAGTTGTTTTGGCGGGCACGTCGGGAGCTGACGCGTTTGCGATATTATTGCCATCGCGCTCATCAAAAGAAACCCAAGCGACACGCCCTGGCCAATCGAGGTCTGGTTTGGAATCCAGCCATTTTCCGAATGCGTTCTTGGCTTCAGGAGACGTATTCGCAGATGCCAATTCGGCTGAAAGCGCATTGATCTTTTTCTCCGCCTTTGCCATGGCCTTGTTCGCTTCCTCATTCGATATAGCCATTGCTGGCGTCGGCACTGCATCTGTGAAATAGGAAATAAGACCGGCCTCGTCAATATTGGCGAAAAACGAACTTAGAGAGTAATAATCTTTGGTCGGCAGCGGATCGTATTTGTGATCGTGGCAACGGCAGCATTCCATTGTCAGGCCAAGAAATGCCGATCCAAAAGTCTGTGTACGGTCCGCTACGTATTCGACACGATACTCTTCGGGTACGATGCCCCCCTCCATCAAATGCCCATGCAAGCGGTTGAATGTTGTCGCGAGAATGTCGTCTTGCGTTGCATCTGGAAAAAGATCGCCAGCTAACTGCGTGGTTACAAATTCGTCGTACGGCATGTTCTTCCGAAAGGCCTCGATCACCCAATCACGCCAGGGCCAAACCCGCCTTTCACGATCGCGCTGGTAGCCATTAGAATCTGAATACCGCGCTACGTCGAGCCACTCGCTGGTCATCCGTTCGGCATACGCGTCGGATGCGAGTAGTCGATCCACCACAGATTCGTAAGCTTGCTCTGACTCATCTGCCAAAAAGGCTTTGATATCCTCAATCGAGGGCGGCAGTCCCGTCAGGTCGAAACTTACGCGGCGCAGCCATTTCTCACGCGAGGATTCATCAGCAGCGAAAACCTCCTTGGTCGCAAAGCCTTGCTCGATAAAGCGATCAACTTCGTTTCGTGCCCATTCTGATTCAACCGCTGGCACTTCCACCGTTTTCGGCAATGCCTTCAATGACCAATGCGTATCGTAAGGCGCTCCTTGCTCGATCCATTTATCCAAGAGCTTCTTTTCATCGTCAGTGAGTGAGACATTAGAGTCTGTGGGCGGCATAACGTCTTCTTCGAAGTCATCCCAAATGCGCCAGTGGAGATCGCTCTCCTCGATATTGCCAGGGACGATTCCGAAGAATCCGTCACCCAGGTCCGCCGTGGCCTGTTCTCGAGTATCCAATCGAAATTCCGATTTCTGGTTCTTATTGTCGGGTCCATGGCATTTGAAGCAGCGATCCGAGAGGATTGGCTTAATGTCTTGGTTAAAAGAGACTTCCTCGGTTGCTTGGGAGTTAGATATCCCAGTGATGAGGCAGAGAATTGAGTTTTGGAAAAAGCGGAACTTCATGATTAACGCCACTAGACTATTCTATTTGCGGATACGCGTCTAGTATCCGCTTTGATATTTTTGGTACGATTTGACGATTTAGCGGAAGCGTTTTCTATAAGCGAGCGGCGTCAGTCCTGTTGTTCTCTTAAAGCGCTTCGTGAAGTGGCTCTGATCATAGAAACCGACCTCCGAACTGATTGCGGCGATACTTTTATCGCTGCGAATGAGCAATTGCTGGGCGGTTTCCACACGAAGTTTCTGGATGTATTCCGTTGGGGACATTCGCAGAATCTCTCGAAATCGGGCGTTGAACTGCGTACTCGATAGGCCGACGTTTTCCGCCATTTCTCGAATCGATAAATCGTCGGTAAATCGGTTTTCGATTAGGGATATTACAGGCGTTAGATCTCGAAAGTGGAGGCTCCGGTCCTTCGGAGTATCCACGCGGTACATGACGCCTGCGATGCCTATGACGGCTCCGGAAGGATCGTGTATTGGTGTTTTGGACGAAACGTACCATTTTAGGGAACCCTGCACATGGGGAACTAGCCAGACTTCCTTCGCAAGAGTGACGCCGCTTTCCATTACGCGGCGATCTTCGGCGTGGTAAGCCTCGGCGAGAACGGGCGGCTGAAAGTCTAAATCGGTTTTCCCCAGGAGTTCGTCAATGGAGTCTAGCCCGAAGACCTCGCGGAGAACTTGGTGATTCGCCCCCACGTATCGATGCTGCGAATCTTTGGCATAGAAATAGGCAGAGGGGAGGTACTCGAAGAGCTCGAACAGATCTTTAGCCGAGGGTTGCTGTTCGAAAAATAACGACTGAAACGCTCTTCGTTCAAGTGTCGGGCTATCTCCTGTATGAGAACGTGCCGGAGGGGCTTTCGCAGGTCCTGCATTCATGAGTTATTGGATTATCTCTTTTTGTAAGTTTTGCGAGAAAACGATTTAGGCCATGATCGCCATCAGTAGTCACGACGAAAACCACAACCTCTTCTACGAAGTCTTCCGTGGAGAAAATTCAGCCAAGACCTTTTCCCATTTTTCACCGCATCTCGATTGACCATGCGCGAAAAAGCGAGACTCCATGAGTTCCAGCCAAGGAGTTCGTACATTCGTATTGAAACTGAATAATGGTGAGATAG
>JAJFLS010000466.1 GCA_021772595.1 Opitutales bacterium | reverse complement strand
CGCCCGATAAGCGATTACACCGCGGAGATCACTTCGCTGCCGATGAGCGAGAGGATGCGTTGGGTCGTCTTGATATAGTCTTCAGCGACGGGCATCGACGCTTCGCGCTTGCTCATTAGGACCAGTGGCATGCCTTGCATGACGGCTCTGCCAACGGTGACGGAATGGCGAATTTGCTCGGGGAAAATGCAGGCCTTTTTGGGCACTTTTCCCTGGGCGATGAAGCGCTCGAGCTGGGCCTTGAAGCGTTCCAGCGGCACGTCGATATTGGAGCCGGCTTTGACCGCTCCGATCGAGATGCCGAGAATCTGCGGGTCTGGGGCCGAGAGTTCGGTTCTCCAGCGTTCGGTTTGTTTCCGAAATCCCTCGAGCTTGTCGATGAGCAGGTGAAAGCCGATAATGCTGAGCGCGTCGGGATTTGCCGGAACGATCAGATGGTCGCTGCAGAAAATGGCGCATTGCGGGGCGCGGAAGAAGCTCGGCGGGCAATCGAAGAAAATGTAGTCGTAGTCGTTTTCCACTTCTTTCAGCTCTTCGAAAAAATGGGCGTAGAACGGCTTTTCCCAAGGATTCGGAACTTCGTGCTCCAAGTCCATCAGGCGGAAGTTGGCGGGGACGAGATCGAGTCCTTTGAGGGCGATCTCTCCTTCGGCGTCGCGGACGATATCTTTCTGGATGCAGTTTCTAAGCTCGGAGCCGCCTTCCTTGAAGACGCTCAGGACGAAGTTTTCCGGATCGCTATTGAGAGCGTTCCAGCGGTCGAGGCGCATGAGCCAAATGCTCGAATTACTCTGCGCGTCGAAATCGACGACGAGAACGCGCTTGCCCATGTAGGCGAGGCATGAAGCGACATTGACGAGAAGGGACGTCTTGCCAACGCCCCCTTTTAGATTTAGAAAGCTGATCTTATTGGCCATAACATCGTGCGGTAGGGGTACCTAATGTATTAGTCGGCATTAGGTCTGATTTCCTATAGCAGCCGTGAAAGAAACAGTCTCGTAGGGCGAATTTGACTATTTTTTAAAGTCAGTTTTCCCCCGGAGCATTTACAAATCAGCCGGTCAGCATACATTTTAGAAAATATAGCAATGGAGACTCTGGAACTAGATCAATCGATTTTCGAAGCCGTCGCCCGACGCAGAAAGCGGAGCATCCGTCTGGCTGAGCTTGCCGCCGAGCTTGATCGGGAGGCCCCAGCAGGCGTTTCGACCGAGGAGAGTGCCGTATTGGAGGACCTTGGATCGCAGGCGAATCCAGCTTCCGAGAAGGTCGCTGAACATACGATTGGAGATACGATCGAGAGCGTGATCGACGATGTCTATCTCGCGAATCTCGGCTCAGGAAAGAACGATTACGGAATGCTGGGCGAGCTGGCTCCGCAAATGGATCTGGACGCCGTACCACTCACGCAGCCCAAGCGAGTGTTGGCGAAGAGCGCCGCCGCATCCAAAGAGGAGTCGAGTGACGATCAAGCGGCGGAAGATAGCAAACCGGCCAAGAAGGCGAAGCGGAAGAACAAGCCCGCCTCGCTTCTGGACACCTATTTCAAAGGCCTTTGAATTTTTGTTAGTAGTACAGCTGATCGGTCGCGATTGGCTGACCCAAAGTCGAGCGCGCCTCAATGCGAGGCGCACTCGCATTGGGGTTGGGAAAAGTAGCTCAGAGCTATAGAAAGCCTGAGCCCGGTTGGGTTTGAATTGTAGGAGCGGCTTTATGCCGCGATTCGAATGGATCTATCGCGGCGTAAAGCCGCTCCTACATTTTGTTTCTGAAGGAAGTTGGAGCTGAGGCTGAAGCACTGAGCTACTTTCGGCTAGCCCTTGTGCTGGACGATTTCGATGCCGTCGCCTTCGAATCGAATGCGTCGCTGTTTGTAGAGGGTGCCCAAGGCTTGCTTGAAGGCTTTCTTACTGATGCCGAATACCTTTCGAATCGTTTCGGGCGGCGTCTTGTCGTTGTAGGGAAGGCGGCCTCCGGCGTCGACTAGAGCGTCGAAAATATCTTCGGACACTGAGAGAACTCGCTTGTATCCAGCGGGATCGCGGCGCAGGTCGATTTTTCCATCCTCGCGCACTTCCTTTATGTAGCCCGTGATGGGTTGTCCGTATTCAAGAGACTCCGACAGTTCGGTTTTGTAAAGCAGCCCAAGATGGGCGTGGTCGATGATCGCGTTGTATCCGAGAGGCGTTTCGTCGGTGACGATAAGATCGACTTCGTCGCCGGGATTGTAGTCGGGCTTTGAGAGGTTGAGGTGACGATTAAGGCGGGCGCTGGCGACGATACGGTCTTTTTGCTCGTCGATCCTGATAAAGACGACGACGCCTTCGCCTTCGCTGACGTGCTCATCCTGTTCGCGAAAGGGAAGCAGCAGGTCTTTTTCGAGCCCCCAATCGAGGAAGGCTCCGATCTTTGGATTTACCTCGACGACCTCCAGATAAGCAAATTGGCCGACCTTGGCATGCGGCGTCTTGGTAGTAGCGATAATCCGATCTTCGGAATCGCGATAGACGAAAACCGAAAGCGTGTCGCCGATTTTGACCCAGTCCGGGACGAGCGCGTTAGGCAGCAAAATCTCGCCGTTTTCGCCGTCGTCGAGGTAAAGCCCTTGAGGCGATTCTTTGAGGATGTTCAAGCGATTCTGTTTTCCGATTTCGGCCATTTAGCTCGGACCCTAGCCGAGATTTTCGCGAAGGGGAGGAAAAACGGACGAAACTGCACGGCAAGGTAGGGCTCGACTGCCAGGCGGGCCGCAACGCACCGGCACTTCTATAGTGGCCCGCCTGGCAGTCGAGCCCTACCGATCAAACAATTGAGTTGATCGCGCAACGGATTCGGTGCGGAATCGCTCTATGGACTCCTTGCTCCAAACCGTATGATTTTAGTTTGGATAATCGGATCGCTGGCGGTCGTTGCTCTTGTTCGAGTTCTGTTGTTTCGAGGTCCGTTGGGGACGCCTGTGTCGGAGCCTCCAAAAGGAATTCTCGATATGCATTGCCATACCGCGGGAATCGGCGCGGGCGACAGCGGCGCGTGGGTTTCCGACGAATTGCGGAAGAGCTGGAAATATCCGCTCTATCTTCGAATTTTCGGAAGCAATGAAAAGACGCTGAATGAATGCGGAGACACGCAAATCCTAGAGGTCATTGCCCGCTCGATACGCGAATCGACCTACGTCGATGGAGCTGTCATTCTGGCGATCGACGCGACGTATTCAGTTGATGGGGAACTCGAACGCAAAGAGTGCGAAGTTTACGTGCCCAATCGCTTCGTCGGCGAGGCGATCAAGGCATTCCCGGAATTGAGTTTTGGAGCCAGCATTCATCCGAATCGCAAAGACGCGCTGGAGGAGATCGAATGGTCGAAACGCAACGGCGCGGTATATGTCAAATGGCTGCCGAATATCCAGAACATAGATCCGTCGGATCGTAGCTACGCGGATTTCTACGATAAGCTGGTGACATTGGATTTGCCTTTGTTGACGCATGTGGGCGACGAGGATTCGTTCTCGAAAACCAACAATGCCCTCGGCGATCCGCGCCGGCTCGTGTTCCCATTGGAGCGCGGGGTTCGCGTGATCGCCGCTCACGTCGCGAGCTCGGGCGAGTCGGAGGGCCAGTGCAATGTCGAGCGTCTCTTGGAGATGCTCCCGAAGTATCCGACGCTCATGGCGGATCTCTCGACGCTCACGCAATTCAATCGCAAACGCCATCTCGGCACGGCGATCAACGACCCGCGCCTGAAAGGCCGCTTGATGTACGGGACGGACTACCCGCTGACGAATACTCCGCTCGTTTCGCCCCTGTTGTTTCCGCTCAATCTCACCCTCCGGCAGATGTGGCGTTTGACGCGAATCTCGAATTCCTGGGATCGCGATGTCGCGTTGAAGGCGGCCCTCGGCGTGTCTACGGAGGTGTTTGAATTGAGCCGCGAATATTTGAGGATGCGGTAGGGGGCGAATGAATGTAGGAGCCTGCTCGCAGGCGATCAAAGGTAGGGCTCGACTGCCAGGCGGGCCGCGTCGGTTGAGTCAAGGTAGAGCAATGCGGACCGCCTGGCAGTCGGTCCCTACCAGGCGACACTTTAAAAAACACCCGGAATATTGGTTGAACGCCCTCCTCACTTGACCTTTGAGGCGACAGACGGCTTTGTGGCGAGCGAAGTTTCTCTTAATTATCCCGATTCATGAGCGAAAACCCCAACATCATTCTCATCAACTGCGACGATCTCGGCTACGGCGATTTAGGTTGCTACGGTTCGTCCAAGAACAACACGCCTCACTTGGACAAGCTTGCCACGGAAGGAATGCGATTCACCGATTTCTACATGGCGTCACCTGTGTGTTCGCCTTCGCGTGGGGCGATGATGACGGGGTGCTATCCGCCGCGTATCGGCTTCGGGGAATTCGATGGACAAATCGTGCTTTTCCCGGGCGACCCGATTGGATTGTCCGCGGATGAAACCACGGTCGCGAGCCAGCTCAAGTCGGCAGGCTATGCGACAAAAATCATCGGCAAGTGGCATTGCGGCGATCAGCCGGAGTTTCTGCCCACCCGGCATGGCTTCGACGAGTATTTCGGAATACCCTACAGCAACGACATGGGTCGCCAAGTGGATCGGCCCGACCGGCCGCCGCTTCCTTTGCTTCGGAACGAAACTGTCATCCAGGCTCAGCCGGACCAGCGCGGAATAACGGAGCGCTACACGGACGAGGCGCTCCAATTCATCAATGCCCATCAGGAAGAACCGTTTTTTCTCTACCTGGCCCAAATGTATGTGCACGTGCCTTTGTTCGTGCCCAAGCAGTTTCTCGAGTCTTCCCGAAATGGAGCTTATGGCGGCGCGGTGGAATGCATCGACTGGAGTGTCGGCGTTCTGATGGATCACTTGAAGGAGCTGGGGATCGAAGAGAATACGCTGGTCATTTTCACCAGCGACAACGGTTCGCGGGCCCGCGACGAAGGCGGCAGCAACCAGCCTTGTCGCGGTACGAAGGCGACGACCTGGGAAGGCGGGCAACGCGTGCCTTGCATCATGCGCTGGCCGGCGAAGATCCCGGCCGGAACGACGTGCGAGGCAATCACGACGGCAATGGACTTTTTCCCAACGCTATCGAAGCTCGTCGGGATCGATGTATCCAGCGAACGGATAATCGACGGATTCGATATTAGCGGATTGATGATGGGCGACGGTAGCGAGCCGCCGAACGACACGTTTTTCTACTATCTGCGGAATAGTCTGGAGGCAGTGCGTGTCGGCGATTGGAAACTGCATTTGAGGAAAGATTCCGAAGTTGTGAACGAGCTCTACAATTTACGCGAAGATATTGGTGAAACGAAGAATCTGTATTCGGAACGCGCGGACATCGTCGATGCGCTATCGAAAAAGGCCGCGGCGATCCGCGAGGACATCGGAGACGAGGCGACCGGAATTGTTGGCAAAAACAATCGCCCGATAGGCCGAATCGAGAATCCGCAGACATTGACGGAGTACCGCGAAGATCACCCCTACATGATTGCGATGTACGATCTGCCGGACATGCCGACGCTTAGCGGCTGATGACCTGAACTTGAGGCGTTTTCCACACCGGATTCCCGGTGTAGCTACGTCGCGAATGCGTGCATACGCGTCAACTTAAGCTGAAAGCGACGGTTCGCCGATTGTAGGAGCCTGCTTGCAGGCGATCATTCCCCTGGGTATTGGCTCAAGAGAATCGCCTGCAAGCGGGCTCCTACACTCGAGAAAGCGACCTAAGTTGAAGCGTATGCCCCGTCGAATAATTGCATCGTAACTGCTTGACACTAGGAATCCAACACGTGTTTGATCCGTGTCGTTTTCTTATGAATCGGATCGCCCTATCGTATTTCAGTTTAGGATTGATTGTTGGCGTGCTGCTAACAGTTGGCATGTTTTCCTTCCTTTCTCACGAGGGCGATGAGGGTGATGCGGGAAGTAGAGTTCTGAAGTTGTCGCACACGCTCGATGAATCTCATCCTGTGCATACAGCGATGGTGTTCATGAGCGAGCGGCTGGCGGAAGTTTCGGGCGGATTGCTGAAGGTGGATATCTTTCCGAATGGACAGTTGGGAACTGAGACGGAAACGATCGAGCAAGTGCAGCGCGGCGTGCTGGCGATGGTGAAGACTTCGGTCGCGCCGATGGAGGCGTTCATTCCGGAGATGGGAGTATTCGGGTTGCCGTATCTGTTTCGCGACGAGGAACACTATTGGAAAGTGTTGAACGGCCCGGTGGGGCAGGAACTGCTGTCGAAGGGCGTGTCGGAAGGTCTGCGGGGATTGATGTACTACGACTCCGGTAGTCGAAGTTTCTATACGATCGACAAGCCTATTTTGACTCCTGCGGATTTGGATTCGCACAAGATCCGGGTGATGCGGAGCAAGATGGCGATGGATATGATTTCCGAAATGGGCGGAGCCCCGACGCCGATTCCTTTTGGCGAGCTCTACACTGCTCTGCAGCAAGGAATGGTCGATGGCGCGGAAAACAACGCTCCCAGCTTGGAATCGAGTAGGCACTATGAAGTGGCGAAACATTACTCGCTAGACGAGCACACTCGGGTTCCGGATATCGTCCTGTTCAGCGAGATGATTTGGAATACGCTTACCGATCAGGAGCAATCTTGGCTTCGGGAAGCAGCGGATGATTCGGTGGTTTTTCAGCGAGCGCTTTGGAAAGAGAAGACCCAGGAATCGCTTGATAGATTAAAGGAATCGGGCGTTACTATATACACGCCTGATAAGCAGCCGTTTCGCGATAAAGTGGCTCCGATGTATGAGCGATTCAAGGACACGCCGATCGGGGATCTAGTCGAACGAATAAAGGAGATCGATTAGTGGTTAAACGAGCGGCGAGGTTGGAGCGCGGGTTGAGACCGCTCGTGAAAGTTCTCGAGCTGGTATTGATCGCGGGAATGGGGATCCTGGTCGTGGATGTGCTCTGGGGCGTGTTCTCTCGCTACGCTTTGGGCGAGCAAAGTCGCTGGACGGAGGAGCTGGCGGTTTACCTGCTCGTGTGGATATCGCTTCTGGGCGCGGGGCTGACGTTCAGGGAAAAGGGGCATCTGGGCGTGGATTACTTTGTCGGGAAATTGGATCCTGGCGCGAGGCGATTGTCGGCGATTTTCGTCGAAGGGATCGTGTTTGCTTTCGCGGCGTTTGCGATGGTTTACGGAGGATGGAATCTCGTCGCGAAAACCTTGGCGTCCGGCCAGGTCTTGCCCGCGATGGGAGTGCCAATGGGCTATGTGTATTGCGTGGTGCCGTTGAGCGGATTCTTCTTCTGCCTCTTCGCGATCGAGCATGTCATTGAGTATTGCAGCGTTCCGGGCGTGGACGATTCCGAACAATAGAGCGATGGATACGGTGGCCCTAATTCTTCTGCTGAGTTTCGTGGCGCTGTTGCTGCTCGATGTGCCGATTGCGGTATGTATCGGCGTCGCGACTGTGTTGACTGTTTTCGCGATTGGGGACGTGCCGACGGGTTATGTCGTGGCCCAGCGGATGTCTACGGGCATTGCGAGTTTTCCTTTGCTGGCGATACCGTTCTTCGTCTTATCCGGGGTGCTGATGGGCGAAGGGGGAATGGCTCGACGATTGATCGATTTTGCGAATGGGCTGGTAGGCAAATACCGTGGTGGTCTTTGTTATGTGAATACCGTCACGTGCATGATGTTTGGAGCGGTGTCGGGATCGGCCTCTGCAGCGGTGTCGTCGATCGGTGGATTCATGATTCCGGAGATGACCCGAAAAGGCTACGGAAGGGAGTTTAGCGTGGCTCTGACGACGACGTCAGCGACAACCGGCCTTTTGATTCCGCCGAGCAATATCATGATCGTTTACGCGGTGGTGGCGAGCAACGTGTCGGTCGCGGGACTTTTTATCGGCGGCGTTGTTCCGGGCTTGTTGATTGGCGGGCTGATAATGTTCGCGGCTTGGCTATCGAATCCTGCGCGGACGACGGTCGAGAGTGTCAATCCGGACGAAGTGCCGAAGCTCGGCACGGCTCTGATTGGAGCGCTTCCGAGCATGTTTCTCATTTTGATCGTGCTTGGGGGAATCCTGGGGGGCGTTTTTTCCGCGACAGAGGCCTCGGCGGTTTCGGTGGCCTACGCGCTTGTGTTGGGCATCTTCATTTATCGGGAAGTGAAGATTGGTGACGTGCCGAGGATTTTGCTGAAGAGCGTCAAGACGACTTCGGTTGTGATGTTTCTTGTCGGCGCGAGTCAGGCGATGAGCTGGGCTCTGTCGTTCGAGCAAGTGCCGCAGACGGTGAGCGCGGCGCTCCTGGGGATTTCGGAGAACCCGCTCGTCATGCTGCTGATAATCAACTTCCTGCTTTTGGTGGTTGGCACGTTCATGGACATGACACCTGCGGTGCTGATTTTCGCGCCGATTTTTCTGCCAGTGGTGAAGAGCTTCGGGATGGATCCGATTCATTTTGGAATCTTGATGATAGCGAATCTCTGCATCGGGCTTTGCACGCCGCCGGTCGGAACGTGCTTGTTTATTGGATGCGGAGTGGGAGGCACGACCTTGGCGAAGGTTATCAAGCCGCTGCTGCCGATTTTTATCGCGAGGTTTATCGGGCTGTTGCTCATCACGAATTGGCCAATCCTTACGCTGTGGCTACCGAGAGCGTTGGGGTTGTAGGGTTTTTGGTGGCTTGATTTCGTTCTTGAGGAACCACGCCGCGTTACGACGTAGCTACGCCGAGAATTCGGCGTGGAGATTAGGGCACTCGGATCGACGCAGTCGCTCCGCTACAAGAGGCGACTCGAACAGTAGCGGAATGACTGCGTCGTTCCGAAGATGGCCGCTCGGAGAACGGCCGCTACCTTGAGCGAATCGAAATTTCCGCGACGGCGAGACCCATTTCGCCGGCGATGGAATAGAAGAGGTAGGATTTGCCTTCGTCGTGGAAGATGTAGGGGTCACGCAATTGTTGGACTTCTTTTCCGCCGCCCTTTTTGGAAGGCTGTATGGGGAATTGGATACCTTCGTAGAGCGCTTCGGGTCTGAGGATTTCTATGGGGTCGCTTGCGGTCCAGTTGGTCCAGTCGTCGGTCAGAGAAACCGTAGACATCAACACGCGTTCGGGCGCGTCGGCCTTGCGGGTGAAGAATAGGTAGAGCGTATTTTCACGAACCCAAACGGCGGAGTGGCGGATGCGGACGTCGGTTCGCTTGCCGTAGGTATCGTCGACTGTGATCGGGGCGATTAGCTCCTTTTTTCCGATGACCCAGTCGCGGTCGAAATGGTCGGACTGGTTTAGAAAGCCGTGCGCGTCGATCGCGTAGTAGCGATCCTTGTAGGTGAAGACTCTGAAATACGATGAGCCAATCACTTTCTCGGAAGCGTCGAATGATAGGCCGTCTTTGGATAGGGCGATCGCGGTCTTCTGGTTTTCGTTTTCGCGTGAGCCGTGGAAGTACATTCGAATTTGCCGATTTTCGTGGTCGACGTGGACGTCGGGCGAGGCGATGTGGCCAATGAATGCGGGGGCTTCCGAGAGCTTCAGTGTCCCAGGTTCATGAACGGTCCAGGGTCCGTTGATCGAGTTGGCGTAGGCGAGCCGGATGAACTTGCCGTCGTGGTGGGCGAAGTAGAGGTAGTACTTGCCGAGCGGATTGTCGATCCAGTCGGGTACGCGGATGACGGACGGGCCGTTGATCTTGTTCCCGAGAGTATCGGAAGACGCGTAGGTGATGATGGGATTGCAGGGGAGGCGAGTGACTGTGATTTCGAGTCCGTCAGAAATGATGGTTTTGGGTGCGGCTGGGTCAGCGAGGATCGATGGGAGAACGATCGCGAGAATGGCTAAAACGAGGCGTTGAAAGGTGGTAGGCACGGGTAGATAATTGGAGAGAACGTCAAAAAGATCAAGACTTGCACGGTTGTCTAATTGTAGGAGCGGGTTTATCCCGCGATAATTCTCATGCCGTCTTTCGTTGATCGGCGATATCGCGGGGTAAACCCGCTCCTACACTGAAATACTCGAGATCTGACCGGAGGCGATTCGGGCCAGTAGTCGCTTGCTTTTTTCTATCCTCTTCTGATTGTCCTTGAAAATGAATACAAGCGAACGCGTGTCTTACATTGCCTATTACGGAACAAGCAATTCGAATGAAGCCGACGGGATCTATACGCAGTTTCTTGAGTACGGACCTTTGGTTTTAGAAGAGCCGAAGTTGGAGAGCCTGGAGGCAAAGGCGGGGTTTCTGAAAATCAACCGTGCGGAGGATTTGCTTTTTTCGATCGTCATGGGTCCGGACGGGAGTGGGCATGTGAAATCGTTCCGTCGCGACCGGGCATCTGGCGGATTGACATTGATCAGCGAGCAGGCGGCTGGCGGAGGAACGATTTGCCATCTCAATCTGGACCGATCGGAGAGATGGCTATTCGGAACGAGCTACGGGGATGCGGTAGTGACAGTGTTTCCAGTGGACGAGGATGGGTCGATTGGCGAACGATCCCAATCGTTTGAACTGGAAGGCGAAGGCTCCAAGGCTAATCCAGAGCGGCAGCAGCGTTCTCATGCTCATTCGATTTACGCGGATCCGACGAATCGATTTGTGTTCGTGTGCGATCTGGGAATGGACCGAATCTACGTTTACGATTTCGATTCCAAGACCGGTTCGCTGACGCCGGCGAAAACGCCTTTTGTCGAAACGGCGCCGGGAGCGGGGCCACGTCACTTGGCGTTCCACGGTAATGGGCGTTGGGTTTATGCGATCAACGAGCTGAATGGCACGATAACTCAATACGAGTGGAGCGCGGATCTCGGCCAACTGCGTCCGCTCCAAACAGTGGATACACTGCCGAGCGACTTTTCGGAGTGCAATATTTGCGCTGAAGTTCTGCTGCACCCGTCGAATCGGTTTCTCTACGGATCGAATCGCGGGCACGACAGCATCGTCGCGTATTCGGTTGACAAGGACAATGGTTCACTTGAGCTGATTCAGCGGATTTCGTCGGGCGGCGAGCATCCGAGGAATTTCACCTTGGATGATCAGGGAAGGTTCTTAGCGGTGGCGAACAAGGACTCGGACAATATCGTCTATTTCGAGATCGATCCCCAGTCGGGCGAACTTTCCGAGCTGAAGAGAGTCGAGGGCGTCCCGGGATGTACGTGCGTGAGGATTTTCAAGGTTGGCTGAGATATCGCGAATCCTCTTAGAGACTGTTAAATAAGTCAAAATTCGTGCGTTTCCCAAATTGTAAGAGCGGGTTTATCCCGCGATAACACTCATTCTGTTTTTTGGCGATCGTCTCTATCGCGGGGTAAACCCGCTCCTACACTGACTTTTTTAGACACTTTCTGAGAATTCCCATGCGCCCCTCTTCTCTAGTCCCGTTCATTTGAAAGCGCAGTCTCGGAATTGCCTGTTAGAGGAGGAATGGGGATTTTTTGGCAATTATGGCGAATTTTCATTGAAGATCTCTGCTAAGTTAGGGAGATGTCGGCCCTCGAGGTCTTTCTGGTCAACGGAAACCCGCTGCTAATTTATGTTAAGATTCATACTCTTTCTTTCCCTCGTGCCTGCGTTGATGGGCGCGGAGTCCGATCCCGCGATTCGGGACTATTATGATGAGAAGGCATTGGTCCGGATTCGAAATTTCGAGATGCCCGAGGATGTGAGGGTCAAGCTTTGGGCAGACGAGGCCCAGACTCAGAATCCCTCGGCTATCACCTTCGATGCCCAGGGACGCCTGTACGTGGCGGAGATCAATCGTTGGCGTTTCGGGGTCGACGACATTCGTGAGCGGCGGATGATGCTCATTGAGGATTTGAAAATCCAATCCAATGCGGATCGAATGAAGATGTTCGAGAACCACTTCGATCTGTTCCCTATCGAGCATTATACGAACAAGTCGGATCAAATCAGCGTGCTGGTAGATACCGATGGCGATGGCCGCGCGGATGTGTCCAAGATTTTCGCGGGTGGCTTCAACGATCCGCTCGATGGTCCGGGCATCGGCCTGATCGAGCGCGACGGCAAGATCTACTACACGAACATTCCCCACCTTTGGATGCTCGAGGACGTCGATGGTGACGGCGTTTCGGATAAGCGGACTTCGCTGCAAGACGGATTCGGAATCCGCATGAGCTTTTCGGGCCACGATATGCACGGCCTAACCTGGGGTCCGGATGGGAAACTGTATTGGTCGATTGGGGACCGCGGGTACAGTTTGACGACGAAAGAAGGCGTGACGATTCACGGACCGAACACGGGAGCGGTTTTTCGCTGCGATCCCGACGGCTCCAATGTCGAGCTTTTCTATGAAGGGCTGCGCAATCCTCAAGAGTTGACATGGGACGACTACGGTAATCTCTACACGGCGGACAACGACGCGGACGGAGTCGACTTGGAGAGGATCAATTATCTCGTCGAAGGCGGCGATTCAGGATGGCACGCGGGCCACCAGTCGATCATGTCCTTTACGAAAGATCTGGAACTCCGCTCTTCGAAATACACCGGAGACAAGCAACTGCCGCTTGCATGGATTACTGAATACATGTGGAAAACGCGCCACAATGACCAGCCTGCTTTCATTCTTCCTGGAATCGGCCAGATCAACGGCGGTCCGTCGGGTTTCGTGTTCAATCCATCGAACAGCATGGGCGAGGCCTACGACGACAAATTTTTCGTGATTCACTACAAGGGATCTCTCGCCCATTCGTACGTTTCGACCTTCGATGTCGTCGAGGATGGAGCCGGCTACAAGATGGAGAACAACGAGATCTTTTTTAAAGGATCGAATTGTGTGGACATCGAATTCGGTCCCGACGGGAAACTCTACATGTCGGACTACAATTACGGCGGGTGGCTGAATCAGGACGTCGGTAATATCTATACTTTGGACGTCCCCGGGGAAATCGACAAAGCGGAGATCGCCGAGAACGAGACGATCCTCTTATCCGACTTTTCGAAGAAATCCATCAGCGTATTGACGCGACTGCTCGCTCGCGACCATCAACAGATTCGCTTGAAAAGCCAATTCGAGCTAGCGAAGCGAGGAGCTCAAGGAGTGGCGGCGTTTACGAGAACTGCCCAGGATCCGGATGCGCCTCTTTTCGCTCGGATCCACGGCGTGTGGGGATTGGGTCAAATGGCGGCGGACGATCAGTCGATTTTGGATACGCTGCTGAAACTGATTTCGGATCCCGCGGATCAAGTGCGAGTCCAGTCGGCCCGCGTGCTGGGGGACCACCGAGTTGAGGAAGCCGCCGATCTATTTATAGAAGCGCTGGAAGACGAGCATCCACGCGTAGCCATGTATGCGGGGATCGGATTGGGGCGCTTGTCTCACAGTCCCGCGGTTCCGGCTTTGCTAGAGGCACTGAAGAAAAATGCG
>JAJFLS010000465.1 GCA_021772595.1 Opitutales bacterium | reverse complement strand
GGGGAAGGCTTTCGCCGTCTTTGCTCCAGCTGAATCGAATGCCGTTTTCGTGCTCGAGTTCAATGGCTAGTTCGACGGTCTCTCCGATTGAAATGAATTGATTTCGAAGGCTTGTCGTAATGCGCGGCAGGTCGCCAAGTTCCTGCACATCGAGCGTTCCTGCTAGGCTTGCTTTGCCGCCAGAGCGTACTTTGCCGATAAACTCTTCATTTCGAGTGGCGCCAAGCAGTAAGCGGTTTATTTGATCTATGTAAGTTCCGTTTGGATACTCTTGAGCAATGAGAGTAAGTATCCCCGCGACTTGTGGCGTGGCCATGGACGTTCCGGAGCTTGTAGCGTAGTGGATCACGCTGTCGTATAAAGGCTCGCCGTCTTCGTCCTTATCTAGCGCCGTGGACCAGATTTGCCTGCCAGGCGCGGCGATGTCGCAGCTAAGCTCGCCGAAATTGGAAGTCTCCCAAAGTTCTCCAGTTCTATCGAATGAACTTACGGATACGATATTGTCGAGCTCGTATCCGGATGGGTAGTGGCTAATCTCGTCGTTGTTGATCCCGTCATTGCCTGCTGAACACGCGAATATAATGCCGTGCTCTCTCGCTTGTTCAATTGCGTCAAAAAGCGATTGGAGATAGGCCCGGCCTCCCCAGCTGCAGTTGAGGATATTCGCTCCGTTTTCGATTGCGTAAGCGATTGCTTCCAAGATGGCGGAGGTTTTATTGGTCCCGCCGTTCCCGGTTTTGAGGGCCATGATTTGAGTTGTCCATGCTACGCCGGATATGCCTCTTCCGTTATCCCCTCGGGCGCCGAGAATGCCAGCGACGCGTGTGCCGTGGCCCCAGTCATCTTGCGGGTCGCCAGTGTCGTCGATAAAATTGGCTCCATACAAGTCATCGACGAATCCGTTTTCGTCATCGTCGATTTCGTTGGTCGACTTGTCGTTGCCATCATTGTCGAGTCCCGATTCCCCGGGATTGCGCCACATGTTGGATTGGAGATCCTGGTGGCTGTAGTGAACTCCGGAATCGAGAACGCCCACAATTATGTCGGGGGCGAAGCGAACCGTATCCCATGCTTCGATCAATTCGAGATCTTCTCCCGAAACGCCCTCTCCGCCAGCTTCGCCCTGGATGTCTTGTCCAGTGTTGTTCTTGCTCCATTGCCGGTCGAAAATGGTGTCGTTCGGAATGACGGTTTCCCGGTCTAGTGCGTCGATTTCGACATACTTGAATAGGTCGTCTTGAAGAGAAAGCTGGCCCTGCATTGTCGGCAGAGCGTCGGTTTCGATCGAATCGAATCCGCATAAATACATGCCATCGAATCCAATCTTCTTGATGAGGTAGGCGTTGCGGATTGCCAGTGTCTGCCGAACTTCGGCTAGCGAAACCCCATCTTGAAGGCGAACGATTAATCGATTGGCGATTGCTTCTTCGCGACTGATGAGGCGAGGGCTGCCGCTTTTATCCGTGAACCACCGTTCTTCGATGCGAACGGGCTCTTCGTAGGCGGGGCTTTTGAGAATCCAGATTTTAGAGACGAGGCGACTTGGGGGGCGTTCGATTTCTTGATGGCGAAGACTGTCCGCGCCGGGCCATAGCGGGTGAATTATAAGAGAAGAAGCTTCTGGGAGATTGGTCGATTGATTGCCGGAAACCGTTGAAGACGGATTGAGGGCAGTGGAAGTTGGTTCGCCGCTACTCTCTTCGCTGGAGCCAACGAAATCGGATTTTTCGTCTGATCGAAAAAAGAAGATGCTGGTTGCGATGGCGCAAATAGAGAGAACGACTGCCGAACGAAATGCCTTATTTCGGAGTGACATAGTTGAATACGGATGAGTTGGATTGGATCAAAATTGGATTTCTAGAATGCATAGAGCTGAATAGCGTGAAATCCAATCTAATTCATAGATGAAGATGCTCGATCCCGTTTGGCGACAGGATCCCGAAGAGCTTTTTCTAGGTGAGGAGCTGATCGAAGTAAATTGCCCCCGCTGCGCCGGCAAGTACCGAGTCAGCAAGGAAATGATGGAAGCCCACGAGCAGTCGCAGAAGGAAAAAGAATCGGGCGAGTGAGGAAGAGGACAGTTCCATCGTAGGGGCGGCGCTCTTGACTGGGCTTAACGAAGTGAAGACCGTAGCGCCGTACCGCGTATGAAGATCACGCTCGGCTAACGCGATTTAACTCGATCTGGCCCCACACAGAAGTGGCAAAATCCGGTCGATGTTATGCGTCAAGAATGACGAATAACACCGGATTTCCGTCCAATGTTATTTATCAATTCTGACGCATAACATTGACTTCCCCCCAGGTAAGTAAGTAATTTCAACCACCAATTCTTGATAAATAACACCCTCCAGAAAAAACATCAAATTTGAGGGTTAACAAAACTGTTATGGAAATTCTTAAGACCGTAATAATCGCCGCAGCGACAGGTACCGCACTTATATCTGGTGTCCTTTTTTCTACCTCCCATCGAGATTGGGGCGTTTGGCTAACCTTTGTAACCCTCGTTCTACTCGGTTTCGCTGGAACTGTCTGGTTTCAGAAACACCTTAGGGAAAAGAATGATGCCAAAGAGATAGAAGCGATATCGAAATTTATGCTACAACCTGGAAGCAAAGCGACTCCATCTGTTGATGAACCCAGAGGCCCCATTAGCGAAGAACTAAAAAAACGGGCATCAACGATATACCCAAATGAAACAGTTGTCATTTTCGGAAGTTATATCGCGTCGACATCCGAAACCGATATCACGGTTCTCAGACTTTATGGTCAAGACATCATAAGAGTCAAAAAAGAGAAAAGTGGTGGCTTTCGAGTATCACTTGATCTGTGGAGCGAGGACGGGGAGGTATATGCAACATTTGACGACAATCAATTTCGCCAGAATTCAAATATAACTCTTCCGCTCTTAAGACCAGATTTGCATACGCTTATCGTTCAGAATACAAAAAAGGATACTCTCCTCAAAATGGAGCTACTAAACGAGAACTGTCTTAAAATTTCTGGCACATTCCGTCCGAAGATAGAGCTCGGATTACCATTAGAGGTGGATGAAGGCGCCATTTCATTTGGTCCTTTTGAAATCCTAGATGGGGCATATTTGCATATACGAGGAGGCGAACTCTTCGATTTTCCTGGAAACTCAACCAATGTTATCAATGAAGCTACTGCCGTAGATTTCTTTCTCAATAGTAAGGTGAAGGTAAATTCAGACGAAAGAGGATTATTCTTAGAAAACGAGAAAGCAGAGACATGTAGAATTCTCAGTATGGGCTCTGAAACCTGGGCAACTGACGACCAAAGCCCATTAATCCCGATTTTCAATATTCAGTTTAATCGAAACTATCCTAGTGGAATCACTAAATAGGTGCATCCCTTGGTTTTTTAACTCTCCTATTTTCTTGAGTTATTCTATTGTGCTTAAGTTTAGGATACATCCACACGCATCCCAGAAACTTCAAATCGGATGTAAAACCAAGATCAAGCTAACCAATCGATTGTGGCAATGGCTGTTGCGCTCCGCTCCACTGCCATCGCCACAACTCTACGTTCGCTGAAAAACATATGGCAGATCGCGACCTCCTCTTTGACAGGTTTTCCCTCTCCGACACGCTCTATCAACTACCCGGCCAAATACGGGAGCGTATCGGTCGAGAGTCCCGGGACTATATCCTGAACGTGAACGAGGACGAGTACCGAAGTCACATCGACTCTGAATATCGGATCGAGCCACTTCAACTCGATCGGAATCGAATCGAGATCGCCGAGCAAGCTGAGAAATCTGTTGTCGCGCAAGAGTACGGGCGGCGATTCGAACGGAAGGGCACATTCATTACTTTCGCTGTGCCCTTTAGCGGGGAAAGGGAGTTCTTTTTTCAGCAACCTTCCACATTGAGTGGCCTTTTGCCTCGGGCGAATGTCACGAAGAATAGTGAACTGCTGATTACCTTGGAAGGCGGTGGAGATCCCGACAAATTGCGAGCCGAGTTGAATGGAATCTTGGACAATATTGACCAGCACATCCACTGGCAGCGGGACCAGCTTGACAAATGGAACGATGGACTTTCGGCACTCATCACAAACGAGTTTAAAGCCCGGAAGGACAAACTGCTCAAAGATGCCGGTGTGCTGGGATCGCTCGGATTCCCCCTACGCAAGCGGGCCAATATTCCAGCGACCTTCTCTGTGCCTGTAAAAAAGAAAATTGCGATTGAACGCCCTCAGGCCGAATCAAAGCCTTACGAAGCCCACCCAACGATCACAGAAGAAACGTATCAGGACATCCTCGCGGTGCTCAAGGGGATGACTCTCACAATGGAGCGATCACCCTCCGCGTTCGAAAAGATCGGCGAGGAAGACCTGAGAATGTATTTCCTGATGACATTGAATGGGAGCTTCGAAGCTGACGCTACCGGCGAGACATTCAATTTCGACGGCAAGACCGATATCCTCCTCCGCAAGGACGGCCGAAATGTTTTTATTGCGGAGTGCAAGTTTTGGGGTGGGCCGAAGCTGTTCTCCGATACTGTCGATCAATTACTCAATTATCTCACGTGGAGGGATTCTCACACGGCGATTATCCTTTTTGTTCGTGATACCTCGATTGCCACTGTTCTCAGGAAGATCCCGGAGACAATCAAAGCCCACCCCAACTTTCTGAATTCGGGACAGGCACAAGGAGACAACGAGACTCGCGTGCGCATGAAGAGTAATCGCGACTCATCGTTATCGCTAGATCTGACCATTCAAGTCTACCACGTGCCCAAAACTGACGACAGCGAACAAGACGCTGGTGGCAAGGGCGACTAACGCCGATGGTTCGCTTCGCTCTGGACACCGCAACTCCACCCTGCCACAGCTTTAGCGTTATACCGTCGGTAGTCATGAAAGTATCGCCTGAAACGAAAGTACGCGAATTATATGATAAATCGGCGGATCGGTACGCCGAGATGATGGATTCCGAGATCGATCTCCCTGTCTACTCTGACACCTTGGGGCGGCTGGCTGAGCGCATCGCAGATGTATCGGGGACGGTGGTAGACACTTCATGCGGATCAGGGCATATGCTGACTAGGTATCACGAGCACCACGACCCAAAGCGCTTGCTTCTGGGAATCGATTTATCGCCACGGATGGTTGCATGCGCTCGTTCCAGACTTGCTTCGAGCGCAACGATTCGGATGGGTGACATGCGTGACCTGGGGTCAGTCGAGTCTGGCTCGTCAGCAGCCATCTTGAGCTTCTTTGCTATTCACCATATCGATTCTCGGGAAATTGTTGCGGCACTTCGGGAGTGGCGCCGTGTGCTGGGGTCGGGGGGACAGATAGTGCTGGCTGCTTGGGAAGGAACGGGTCCTATTGACTATGGGGGTGAGTCCGATGTCGTGGCGCTCAGATACCGTAAAGAGGAAGTCACTACTTGGGCGCGGGAAGCCAATTTTGTTGTAGACCGGTGCGTCGTTGACCCTGTGGAAGGAATGCCAATGAAGGCCGTCTATCTCGAAGGTACTAAGGAGTAGCGGCCTCACAAGGCGCTGCAGCTAAGCTTGGTCTTTGGGCAGAAATATGGAGACGGGGTCCTTAAAATTGCCTTAACAATTGCTCCCTGCCGCTGGCGATTTGAAGGTTGATCATTTTGGGGAGGGTGGAATGCTGGCGGGCTTTTTATGGAGTTTCCGCTGCAGCCTAGATGCGATGAGAAAGACCCGGATGTTCTTCTCGAGCGATTCCTGGATTATCTGGCTGCGCAGGGGATTGATCCGTATCCGGCTCAGGAAGAGGCGATTTTGGAGATTTTCGGGAATAAGAACGTGATTCTCAATACGCCTACGGGTTCGGGGAAATCGCTGGTGGCGGCGGCGATGCACTTCTACTCGGCTTCGATGGGGCGGCGGTCGGTCTACACCTGTCCGATCAAGGCTTTGGTGAACGAGAAGTTCCTGTCGCTGTGCCGGGATTTCGGGCCGGAGAATGTGGGTATGATGACGGGTGACGCGAGCGTGAATCAGGGCGCGCGGATCCTCTGTTGCACGGCTGAAATTCTGGCGAACATCGCGTTGCGCGATGGGGAGCGGGCGCGGGTCGACGAAGTGATCATGGACGAGTTTCACTACTACTCGGATCACGAGCGCGGGGTGGCGTGGCAGTCGCCGTTGCTGACCTTGCCGCATTGCCGGTTTTTGCTGATATCGGCAACGCTGGGGGAAACGCAGTTCTTCGCTCGGGATCTGGAGCGATTGACTGGCGTGGACTGCTCGACGGTTTCGAGCCAGGACCGTCCAGTGCCGCTGGAGTTCAGCTATTTGGAGATTCCGTTGACGGAGGCTTTGGATCAATTGAAAGCGCAGAACCGGCTGCCGGTCTATATTGTTCACTTCACGCAACGATCGGCTTCGGACACTGCGCAGAATTTGATGAGCCTAAACGCGTGCACGAAAGAGGAGAAGAAAGCGCTGGGGGCGGAATTGAAAGACGTCGCGTTCACGAGTCCGTTTGGAAAAGAGATCAAGAAGTATTTGGGGCACGGGATCGGCCTGCATCATGCGGGCTTGCTTCCGAAGTATCGCGTGCTGGTGGAGAAGCTGGCCCAAAAGGGATTGCTCAAATTTATTTGCGGAACGGATACGCTTGGGGTGGGAGTGAACGTGCCGATCCGAACGGTTTTGTTTACGCAGCTTTGCAAATATGGAGGGATCAAGACGGCGATCTTGAGCGCGAGGGATTTTCATCAGGTGAGCGGTCGGGCGGGGAGAAAAGGCTTTGACGATCGCGGCTATGTGGTGTCCTTGGCGCCCGAGCACGTGATTGAGAATAAGCGATTGGAGTCGAAGGCGGGCGACGATCCGAAGAAGAAGCGCAAGATCGTTAAGCGAAAGCCGCCGGAACGTGGCTTCGTTCACTGGGACGAGCAGACCTTTGAGAGACTTCAGACGGCGCAAGCGGAGCCGCTCGAATCGCGCTTTCAGGTATCGCATGGAATGCTCCTGAATGTGCTTAGCCGCAAGGGCGACGGGTGCGGGGCGATGCGGCAGTTGATCACGGACTGCCACAATACGGAATTCTCCAAGAAGGGATTGCGAAAGAAAGCGTTCCAGTTGTTCCGGGCATTGGTTGAGAGGAGCATCATCGAGATCGATCCCGAAAAAGACTCCAGGCAAAAACTCCGAGTGAACGTGGAGCTGCAGGACGATTTCTCGCTAAACCAGACGCTGGCGTTGTATTGCATCGATACCTTGGCGCTGCTGGATCAAAACGATCCGGAATACTCCTTGAAGCTCTTGAGTATGGTCGAATCGATCTTGGAGAATCCGGACATCATCCTTCGGAGGCAGCTTGATAAGCTGAAGACGGATAAGATGGCGGAAATGAAGGCCGAGGGGATCGAGTATGACGAGCGTATCGAACGTTTGGATGCGATGGAGTATCCCAAGCCTGAGAGAGAATTTATCTACGATACGTTCAACGAGTTCGCCCGTCAGCATCCCTGGGTGGGGCAGGAGAATATAAAGCCGAAATCGATCGCGCGGGAGATGTTCGAGCGGTATTCCAGTTTTGGGGACTATGTGAAACTTTATGGATTGGCTCGATCGGAAGGGCTGCTTCTGAGGCATTTGACGAGCGTGTACCGGATTTTGGAGAACACGGTTCCGCCGGCGTTCAAGACGGAGGAAGTCAACGAGATCGTCGCTTACATCGGGCATCTGCTTCGCTTCGTGGACTCGAGCTTGATCGACGAATGGGAGCTGATGCGCAATCCCGACTATAGGGTGGACGAAGCCGGTGGCGACGATTTGCCAGGACGGGCGAACGCTCCGGACATCACACAGCCGAAAGAGGATTTCACACGCTTGGTGCGGAACGAGATCTTTCTGTTTATCCGCATGTTGGCGAATCGTCAGTATCAGGAGATTGCGGAGACTTACGACTTGAGCGCGTTGTTCGCGGATATGGAAGAAGCGGTGAAGTGGCCGGATCTTGAGCTGGAGAAGCGGATGGATACGTTCTACGAGACGAGAGGCTGGATACGATTGGATCCGGCGGCGCGAGCGAAAGATCACACACGCATCGAAGTATCGGATGATCGGAAGAGTTGGTCGGTCCAACAGACGATTGTGGATACGGAGGAGCAGAACGACTGGCTAGTTGAATTCGAAGTGAATCTTGAGGATTCGCGCGAAGATGGGAAAGTCGTAATGAAGCTGGTGGGGTTAAGGGATTTTGCGGATGAAGGTTGAATTGGGTAGCGGTAGATTCCACGCCGAAGTCTCGGGGTAGCTACGATGCGAAGGTTGAGAAAGATCCTCATTCGCGGCCCGGCACAAGCGCCGGCCCTACAAAATGGACTTATTAGACACCCTCTTAGAGACTGTTAAATAAGTCAGTTCGGCGAATCGTTGGAACGGGGCGGCGCCCGTTCACTACCCTGGAATTTCGAGGTGCCTTGTATTTTCCACACCGGATTCCCGATGTAGCTACGTTGCGAATGCTGCGTGGATTCGCATCAGTTCTGCCTAAGCTGAAATCGATGGTTCGTCGAGTGTAGGAGCCTGCTTGCAGGCGATTGTTTCCCTAGCTTACTACAAAGGAAATCGCCTGCGAGCAGGCTCCTACAATTGAAACGTGAAAATTGACCGGGAATCTTTTTTGTAACCGATTTCTCGTTCGGGTGAATAGTGGGGTATGCTTGCCACGTGTTCCTCTTTTCGCGGCTGTTCCTCGTTTGGAATAGTTGATCCTCCTACAATTTTGTCGCTTTCGTTTGGGCGAGCTTTCAGTTTTGGGCGTTGATATGGCGTTACTCGTAATAGACAAACTCTCGAAGCGTTTTGACGACATCACTGCGGTGGATGGAGTGACTTTCGAGGTGAGGGAAGGTGAAATCTATGGCTTGCTCGGACCGAACGGCGCGGGGAAGACGACCACCATTTCACTGACCTGCGGATTGCTCAAGTCGGATGACGGCAACGTTATGATAGAAGGGCGGAATTTTTGGACCTCGCCGCAGGAATCTCGAAAGGTCATGGGAGTCGTGCCTCAGGAGCTGGCGCTCTACGAAGAGCTTTCGGGCCGGGAGAATCTCGAGTTCTGGGGGAAGGTCGCTGGGTTGACATCGAGCGACGCGAAGACGCGAGCGGGCGAGTTGCTGGAATCGCTTTCTCTGGTGGATCGCGCGAAGGACGTGGTATCCAAATATTCGGGAGGAATGAAGCGGCGGATCAATCTGGGCTGCGCGCTGATGCATCGGCCGAAGCTGCTATTGCTGGACGAGCCGACGGTTGGGATCGATCCGCAGGCGCGTATGAACATTTTGGAGTTCATTCGCGGGTTGGTGGCGGAAGGCGTGGGAATTCTCTACACGACGCATTACTTGGAAGAGGCGGAATCGCTGTGCGACCGGATAGGAATCATCGATCACGGGAAGATCTTGGCGGAAGGGACACTGGCGGAGTTGCAGAAGCAGATCGGGCATGATCAGCTCTTTGTGATCGAGGGAAGCTTCGAAGACGTGGAGCCGAATGATTGGCCGGGATTCGAGGAGGCGTTTCGCGTGATTCAGAGAACGGACAGCCAGATGGTCGTCGCGGCCAAGGGCGAGCGCGATCCGGCGGAGTGTCTCAAGCAGTTGCTGTCTGTTCCTGTGCAGCTGGAAAATGTGACTCTGAAGCGCCCGAGCTTGAATGACGCGTTTCTCCAATTAACCGGCCGCGAACTCAGGGAGTAGAGTGATGACTTTGCTACGCTCTCTACTAATCAAGGATTTACGGCGAATCCGCCGCAATCCGATACCTATTCTGATACAGGTAGGCGTCTCGATGGTGCTGGTGGCCGTGTTGGGTCTGGCCTTTGGCGGGATGGGCAAAAAAGGCTCGGGCATGGCTGCGATTAAGGTGGCGATCGTGGATGAGGACGAATCCGGTCTGACTGAGTTCTTGCAAGGAGCGATGAACAGCCCGGAGTTTTCCAAGCAAATCGATGCTCGATTTCTCGATCGCGAGGAGGCCATGGAACTGATCAATGAAAACGAGTTGAGCGCGGTTTTGATTATGCCGGAGGGTTTCACGCAAGGCTACTTGGACGGAGCGGACGAGACCTTGAAGTTGGAGCTGATCAAGAATCCCGCCCAAACGGTCTATCCGGCGATCGTCGAGGAAGGTATGGAGACCTTGGTGACGGGGCTGAATACCTTGTCTCGAAATTTGGGCCCGGACTTGCGCGAATGGCTGGAGGTCCTGGACGGTGACGACGAGGACAGCGACTTCATCACCAACACGTTTATCATTGCTGGTCTCTTGAAGCGGACTGCGGATCGCTTCGAGGCGGCGCGGGACTACTTGACGCCTCCGCTTGTCACTTATGAAAAGGAGACTCGTAAGAAGGAGGCGGGCGAGGGCGAGGGATCTTCGTTCAATTTCTTCAGTTTCATATACACGGGAATGGCGGGAATGTTTCTGCTGATGATCGCGAACAACATGACGAACGACATCTATCGGGAAGCGCGTTTTCGTACGCTGCACCGGTACAGCACGCTACGCGAAGGGCTATTTATATTCATCGCGGAAAAGATGATACTCGTGGTCGTGGTCACGCTGCTGGCGGCG
>JAJFLS010000464.1 GCA_021772595.1 Opitutales bacterium | reverse complement strand
GTAATTGAGTATTGACGCCTTTTTGTGATTGCATTTGGCCTCTCTGAAAATTGATCACAGATCCTTTTGGCAGTCTAGATAGAAAGATAGAGTCTTTCATATCTATCAAGTAAGCCTTTGAACTTGGTTTCTGTTGTTCGAAATTTCTGTGGACTTCTTTGTTTAGATAGTAGGCTACAGAGCATCTTGCCTGTGATTTTAACAATCAATTTATTCTGAGCGTAATAAATCTCTTTCATCCATCTCAATTCGCGGTCTCTTAATAAGTCTGCCTTCTGAGCTCTTGTAATTATGAATCCTATACGTCCATAGCTTTTGCATAGATAAGAATTCATTTGGCGATATTCATCTGCTGCTAAATCATGACTAAAATTCTTAACTTCAAATATGACTTGTCTGGCTTGGTAGTCGTTGAGTATTCTTTTCCAGAAATCGGTTGATTCTGTATTTGTGCCAACCACATCCCTCCTTTGGGTCGCATTTTTATTGGGATGAAGCTCTATGTTCTCTAAGCCTCCCGCAAATAGGATCTTTGGCACTTGCTCACACCATTCTTCGAAGTCTGGTGCCCCGTTGATTCCTTCAGGAATTTTATCATAATCGGAGAGTATCTGGCCGATCCGCTTTTTTCGGATCTCAGTCGTTTCTGTTGTTACCTCAATATCTAAATCGTCGTGAATCTCTTGGCTCTGGTTCTCGTCGAAGAAATCAGTTTGTAAGTTGAGGGACATCCAGTAGCAAGGATGGATCAAAAGTTCGGTATCTTCTCTGAAATCCTGTGCATGCTGTTTCCCGTCGTGTGAAAAAATGAAGCTACTGCCCTGAGGGTTCTTGATTCCAATGAAGCCGACCGAATAAAGTTGTTTTACGACCCCCTCTGTCTCGCCAATGATGTTATAATGTTGATTTTCAACTGGAGAAATATCCTCAACATTTATTTTCTGACTTATCTTATTGCATGCATCAATATAAGCGAAATTTGCCTTACCGTTTGAGAAAACCTCTATGTATGATTCTATTCCGATAAGTGAAGCCTCGTATTCCTTTATTAGGTCTAATTTTCTATTGTAAGAAATGTCTTGAGCGGAGAATTCGATATCTGAATTATCTATATGGATTCTATTGTTTTTTTGCGATTGATAAAATGCTTTATTCAGTAAGACAATTAGGTCTCTCGGTCTGTATAATGTTAGTTGTAGGCATTTTCTAAATCCAGACTTTCCGCGGAGATTCTGAGCGGTGACTTTTTCCCAAATTTTGAGATCCCGTTCGTCGGTCAGTCCAAATGCAAGTCTTAATCTTTTACAAATAAAGTAGAAAAGCTGTTGTTCGTCCCAGTGCAATCTGAGTATTTTACTTTCAAAATTTCTTGAATAGTCTGGATCATGCGTTGCTAGTTCTCTCGCTACATTGTCTCTTATAAATACGTAGCTATGAAAGTTATGAATCGCAAAGTTGCACGTAATAGTTGACGTTGCGAGACCGCCAACCATTGCTGCGTTTATTGGTCCTGGTTCGTAACCTTCATCAAGACGATCTATTAGGATCCGGGCATTGATTTTTAGTTTTGATAAAAGAATGTTCAATTCTTCTTCAAGCGAATCAATTTCTAGATCTCTTGCTAGAATTGATGGCAGTAAATCATCCGATTCCGAAGCTGTTAGTTTTTCTTTGAGTAGACTTTGTAACCGTGAAAATAGGCAGTTGCCATGTTTTCTCCATATGAGCACATGTCGGAGGAGTGTTAATGTAGATGAAAGACCGTCAGCTTTATAGTGGCTTTGAAGCTTGATTGCGACTTCATTGATAAGGGCATAGCGCCAGGATATTTTGGAAACTGCTCGTGCAATGTGTGGATTTTTGTCAAATTTATAAAGAAAATGTCTTATGCCGATTAGGTGGTGGTCTTCGGGAGAAATATTAATCAATATCAATTTTTTATCGTTACTCCAAAGATTTGAGAGTTTGTAAAAAATAGCACTTTTCCCTGTTCCTCTTCTTCCAACTATAATACTTGATTCTACAATCCCAAGTAACGCTAAGTAGTCGGGAGTTTCGAAGAACGCAGTGTCAAGCATTGCGGAGTCGTTTTCTGCTATAACGTCACCTAGTTTTTGAGAGCTGGATTTAGGCATGAGGTGTAGTTGAACGTTGAAACGATAAGAAGTGTAAAAATCCCCATATCTAAAATTGATATAGGGATTGGTTTAAGGGGCAAATTTTACCTGTATGTATAGGTCTTACTCACTGACAGCTTTCACAAACTTCCGGTTCTTCGGAAGTGGCGGCTTGGGAGGTGGCTACTACGCCGCGGAGGTCTTTCTTGGCTCCGACGGTGGCTTTCTCGATGTTGGAGGCTCCTAGGGTGCGGAGGTAGTAGGTCGTCTTGAGGCCGTGCTTCCAGGCGGCGCGGTACATGTGGGAGAGGGTCTTCATGTCGACGGTGGCTAGGAAGAGATTGACCGATTGGGATTGGTCGATCCATTTCTGGCGTCTTGCGGCTGCCAATACGAGCCACGAGTAGTCGACGGCGAAGGCGGTCTTGTACTTGAGCTTGAGGTCTTCGGGGACTTGTTCGATCTCGTCGAGCTCGCCGTCGAAGTACTTCAAGTTGTTCAGCATGTCCGTGTTCCAGAGGCCGCGGGCTTTGAGGTCGCGGACGAGGTACTGGTTTAGGATGGTGAACTCGCCGGAGAGGTTGCTCTTGACGAAGAGATTCTTGTACGAGGGCTCGATGCAGGGGGAGGTGCCGGTGATATTCGAGATCGTCGCGGTCGGCGCGATGGCCATGACGTTGGAGTTGCGCATGCCGTGCTTGGCGATCTTCTTGCGAACGGGGGCCCAGTCCATCTTGCCGCCGCGCGGGACGTCGACGGGCTGGCCGCGTTCGTCTTCGAGGAGGTCGAGCGTGTCTTGCGGGAGGAGTCCGCGATCCCATTTGGAGCCTTTGTAGCTGCCGTAGGCGCCGCGCTCGGCGGCGAGGTCGCTGGAGGCTTCGATGGCGTAGTAGGCGATCGCTTCCATGGCTTCGTCGTTGAACTCGACGGCTTCCTGGGAGGCGAATGCGGTGTCTCGGATGTAGAGGGCGTTTTGCAGCCCCATGACGCCGAGTCCGATCGGGCGGTGGGCCTGGTTGGAGCGCTTGGCGGCTTCGGTCGGGTAGAAGTTGATATCGATCACGTTGTCGAGCGCCCGGATCGCGGTTTGGATGGTCTCGCGGAGCTTCTTGTGGTCGAGCTCGCCGTCTTTGTCCAGGTGCTGGTCGAGGACGACGCTGCCGAGATTGCAAACGGCGGTTTCGTCGTTGCTGGTGTTGAGCGTGATCTCGGTGCAGAGGTTGGACGAGTGGATGACGCCGACGTGGTCCTGCGGGGAGCGCACGTTGCAAGGGTCTTTGAAAGTGATCCAGGGGTGGCCGGTTTCGAAGATCATGCGGAGCATGCTCTTCCAGACTTCGATGGCGGGAACGGTCTTGGACCACATTTCGCCGGCGGCGGCTTTGGCTTCGTAGGCGGTGTACTTTTCTTCGAAGTCCTTGCCGTAACTGTCGTGGAGATCGGGCGCTTCGCTGGAGCGGAAGAAGCTCCATTCGCCGCGCTCTTCCATGCGCTTCATGAACAGGTCGGGAATCCAGTTCGCGGTGTTCATGTCATGGCAGCGTCGGCGGTCGTCGCCGGTGTTCTTGCGCAGTTCGAGGAAGTCGTAGAGATCGTTGTGCCAGGTTTCCAGATACGCGCAGCCGGAGCCGCGTCGCTTGCCGCCTTGGTTGACCGCGATGAGGAGGTCGTTGTGGAGTTTGAGGAAGGGGACGATGCCTTGGCTTTCGCCGTTGGTGCCGGAGATGTAGCTGCCGGTGCCGCGGACGGCGGTCCAGCTGCCGCCTAGGCCGCCTGCCCATTTGGAGAGGTAGGCGTTTTCGGCGATGCCGCGCTGCATGATGCCTTCGATGGAATCATCGACGTAGTAGAGATAGCAGGACGAGAGCTGCGAGTGGCAGGTGCCGGAGTTGAAGAGGGTGGGAGTGGAGGAGCAGAAGCGGCGGCTCTTGTAGAGCTTGTAGAGGGATTTGGCCTTAACTTCTTTTTCGTCTTCCGCGACGAAGAGCCCCATGGCGACGCGCATCCAGAAGAATTGGGGCGTCTCGATGCGCTTGGAGTTGGCGAGGCCTTTGGTTTTGTCGATGATGAGGTAGCGGTCGTACATGGTCTGCACGCCGAGGTAGTCAAACTCGAGGTCTGCGGAGGGGTCGAGGGTCCGGGAGAGCTTGTCGATGTCGTAGTCTTTGATCTTGGCGTTGAGGCGGCCGATTTTGATGCCGTAGCGGACGTATTCCTTGAATTTCTTCTGATGGAAACGCTTCAGATCGCCAACGCCGTCTTTAACGATGCTCCATCCGAGCACTTCCTCGTAGATGTAGGTAAGCTGAATACGGGCGGCGAACTTGGCGAAGTCCGCGTCTTGCTCGATGAGCGTGCGTGCGTTGAGCGTAATGGTCTTCTGGAGACCGTCTTCGCTGATCTCGTCGAAGATTGAGCGGCGGAGCTCGGCTTCGATTTCCTCGGCTGTGAGGCAGAGGTCGAGTCCGATCATTGCGAAGTCGATACGCTTCTTGAGATCGACGCCGTCCCAGAAGAAGGTCGTGCCATCGTCGTTTTTGACGACGACCATGGAGTTTTGCTCGGGGGTGTCGACGCCGTGCTGGGCTTCGGCTTCTCGCATCTTGCGGCGCTCGGAGCGGTAGAGCACGTAATGGGCCGCCACTTTATAGTGGCCTTGGCGCATGAGCTCTTCTTGGACCAGGTCCTGTACTTCCTCCATTTGAACGAAGGCTTGTCCGGTGGCTTCGAGGTGTTCGGTGATGCCTCGGGCGACGGCGACTGCGGGCTCCGAATTGAATTCCAAGGAGAGGAATGCTTTGCGAACGGCGATCTCGATCTTCTGTTCCTTCCAAGGAACGACCTGCCCATTGCGTCGGATGAGACGCAAGGTCTTGAGGCCGAGGTTGTGATCGGAAGCTAGCTTGCGTTGGCGGTTCATGAGCATGCTTTTCGCTACGTCGTATGCGTCGTTCTCGACTAGAGTGCGCTCGATGATGTCGTACACTTCGCTCAACCCGAAACGCGTTTCGCGTGTCGAAGCGGACTTCTCTTCGAGCTTTTCGCACACCTGCTTGGCGACGACCTGCACCCAGTCCCGGTTTTTTTCGGTGAATATATCCTTCTCGTTCTTGGAAAGCAACACGTTGGCCAAAGCATTGCCAATTGTGTCCATAATCTCGTTCTGGTCGAAGGTGGCCTCGCCTTCGTGAGTAACGACGTGAATCTTCGAGCTTTCGGTGTCTTCAGCGGCGCGTTCCTCGTTGTGCCAGTCGTAGTCCAGTTTCTTTTCGCGGGAGATGGATACGAATCGCTTGAGGGCGATGTCTTCTTCGAGATTGGGATTGATCATAGTGTTAAATTAGGAAGTGGTGGAGACGGGAAGAGGGAGGAAATGAAGAGTGAAGATCGAAGAGTGAAGAGTGAAGAATTGGGAAGCGGTGCTACTTCTTAATTCTGCCTTCTTCGTTCTTACTTCAGATTAGAGGTCGTCGTCGCTTTCGTTTTCGAGCGAAGAGGCTTTCTGGTACTCGGTGACGCGGCCTTCGAAGAAGTTCTGCTCCTTCTTGATGTCCATCATTTCCGCGAGCCAAGGCAGCGGGTTCTGGACGTTGCCGATGAGCGGGTCGAGCCCGACGCCTTCGAGACGGCGATCGGCGATGTAGTCTATGTATACAAGGAAATCTTCTTTGCGCAGGCCGATGGAGTCCATGGGCAGGCAGTCTTTGATGAATTCCTTTTCGAGCGCGATGGCTTCGGCCATGGTCTCGCGGAGCTCCTGCTTGAATTCGCTGGTCCAGATTTCGGGATTCTCTTCGGCGAGCTCCATGAGGAGGTTGCGGAGGAGTTCGATGTGATTGGACTCGTCGCGCAGCGTGTAGCGGAACATTTCGCCGATGCCCCGGAACTTGTTCTGGCGGTAGAGCGAGAGGACCATGCCAAACATGCCGTAGAACTGGGTGCCTTCCATGCATTGGCCGAACACGAAGATGTTCTTGGCGAACATCTGCTTGTTGCGCAGGTCGGTCATGTCCATGTCGCGCCGCAGGCTGTGAGAAGTCCGCGTGACGAATTCGTTTTTCTTAACGATGGTCTCGATGTCCTCGAACATCGCTTCGCATTCGTGCGGATTGATGCCCAGCGAGCTGATCATGTAGAGCAGCGAATCGGCATGGACGTTTTCCTCGTGGCTGTGGCGGCCGAGCACGAGCTTGAGCTCAGGGGCGGTCACGAGTTCGCGGATGACGTGTATTATGTTATCCCCTACAATGCCTTCGGCTGCGGAAAAGTAGCCCACGCCCATCATGATGATCCAGCGCTCGATGTCGGAAACGATCTCGTTGTCCTTCCACTGCTCGATGTCGCGGTTCATGATGATGTCCTCCGGCTCCCAGTGGTTCGCCTTCATCGTTTTGTAGAGATCGTAAGCCCAGTTGTACTTAAGCGGGAGGAGGTTGAAACACATGGATTTGCGGCCGTTGATGACACGCTTTTCCGCGAATGCTTTTTCCGCTTTATCTTGGTCTAAGACGAAGGTCTTGTTACCGACAGTGTAGGCTTTGTCCATAGGAAGGTCTAATCGTGAAGATAGGAAGGTTTGAAGGTTGTGAGATCGATGAGGAATTCTGAAAAGGGAGCAAAAAGGAACACATTCGCCGGGGGCTGGCGATTTTTAGTTATTTTAACTTATCCACTTCTTGCTAACCACTATATGGTGTGGCCCTTTTGAAGAAGACCACAAGATATTGTGATTATTTTCCCGACGTCAACGTGTTTGTGCGATATTTTTTTGTCAAAAAGCAGAGGCGGTAGGGCTTGTTTCGAGCTAACAGTCTCATTCCCAGTGGCTTGCCTTCGAACGCGGCTCGGCCATAAAATTTATCGCGAAAATCGCGATCGGAAAGAGCTTTATTCCGAGCTTGTTTCGGTTGCTGGGGGAGCGGCTTCTTCGCGCGCCTGTTGGCCGCGGAAAAGGCTCCATTTCGGCTCCGATACGGAGCCGCTTAAATTGATCTCGAAGATCCCAAGAACGGTGTCGAACACGAGGCCGGGGATGTTGATCAATGGCATCGAACGGAACGGCAGAAGCTTCAGCTTAAAGTCGAGCTCGCCCACTTCCATGTCGTAGTTTCCGCCGCCTCGGATTTGCGCGACGGGGCCTTTCAGCCGGACGTCAGGAAATTCGACGTAGCGTTTGTTCACTTCGAAATCGCCTGCTGCATCTTCGAACTTCAGCGTGGTGAAAGAGAGGCCGGTGCCTTCAAGCGCTTTGGACAAGCCGCCGAAAATCTGGAGCTGATAGAAGTCGGCTCCCGAAATCGCGTAAGTTCCTTTGCCGTCGTAGGAGAGCGAGTCGCCGACGATTCCTTTTCCTTCGAAGCTCATGTCCATGAGGCCGCCGTAGCTGGAGAGCTCTTCTGGAGGAAAGCTGGAAGCGGAGCCTTCCGGGTCGTTGGCGAGAAAGTAGATCGAGGAGGCTTTGAGAGTGTCGCCGAAGTGGGCTGCGCTTAGCGAGCCACTCAATTCGATTTCGTCTTCGATGATCTCCGCTTTGCCCGATACTTTGCCGCTGGCGAGGCTGGCTTCCAAAGATGGAATGATGACGTATCCATTTTTTAGGTGGACTTCGGCTTGGACGGCGTCGAGCGGGTAGTGATAGTAGCTGAACGGATTATCCGTTTTCACTTCGAGATCGATCGTGTAGTCGTAGAGGTCCTTGTGACGGATATTCGTCGACTTGGCCTTCACGTAAGGGGGAATCTCGTACCGGTAGGGCTCTAGAATCTCTTCGACATCGGTTCGGACTTCGTGGATCAAATCGGGGCCGATGTGGAGATCCGCGGTGGTTTCCATATCGACCCAAAGCGCGCTCATCTTGTATTTGCTGTCGCGCGGGTCTTCGGCGATCGCGAATTGAGCGTCGCCTCGGATGTAACCCTCCTCGCGAGTGACGTCCATATGGTAGAGATCGAAGTAGTGCTGCCGGATGTACATGTGGGTTTCGATCTGATTCATCAAGTGGCCGCGGATCCCGAGGTTCTCTCCAAACGCTTGCCCGGTTAGGTAGAGCGTTTCGGGATGCTTGATGATTTGGCGGGAGTCCATGAGACAGTAGAAACCTTCGTCCGGAAATTGGAAGTTGTCCCAGAATTCGGTCCACCAGGGATCTGGGATCCAGCCGTTGATGGTGTTGGGATTGAAAAGGCTGTTGATCAAGAGGCGTCGCCGCATGGTATCGAGATCCAAGTCGACGGACAGCCAGCCGTGTTGAGCGCCGGTTCGTAGCCAGAGATTGGGGACGTTCAGGTATTTACCTCGAATCTCGGCTTGGGCGATCACGTGGTCGAACGCCGCGTCTTGGGAGGCGATGCGTCCGACGGTTGCCGAGGCGTCGACGCTAACCGGCATCCATGCTCCGTCGAATTGGGCGGAAGCGCGGATGGACGGCTTGTCGATGATTGTGGCGAAGCGTTCGAGCGGCATTTTCGCCACGGCGGAGGCGATATCGACCATGCCCGGAGAGAGCGAGCCGGCAAGCTCGACCGATGCGGTCCGCTCGCTCGGATTTCCGACGAAATCGAAATGCCAGAGAGCTCCGCCAAGGTTGGTCTCGCAGGTTGCGGCCCAGTCGTCGCCACCTAGCGACTTCGCGTTTATCGTGAACGTCGAAGCGTATTCAATTTCTTGGCCTCCGGACTCGATCGCCAGGGAAACGCTGGCTGGCTTCCATTCGCTTGGGCTGGGGAACGCGTCCCAAACGGCTTGCAGGGCCACGTTTTCCGCGAATGCCTTTTCGGGCCCGAGAATTCGCGCGATGCTAGATTCGACGACGAGCGACTCTTCTAATATAGAGGACACGTCGATTTGAATGTCGCTCGCGCTCGCCTGGTCTTTCCATTTAACGTTCTCGGCGGTCAGGCGCGCTCGGAGCGTTTTTCCGCCGCCTTTGGGAGCGTTGATTTCGAAGCGGGCTTCGAGTCCTTCAACGTCGGTGAGAACGGCTTTGATTTCCCACGCTTTCTTGTGGAAGATGATGAGTTGCTCTCGGAGCGATTTGCGTTCCTTGGGAGGCTTTAAAAAGGGGAAGTCCGCGAGGTCGATCGTTCCGCTTGCGGTGGCCAGGGCGTCGGCGAAGCGGAGTTTGGAGCGTTTGATGGTCCAGCCTTTGCGATTGTTTTCCGCTCGCAGATCGATCTGGTCGACGATCGGCGCGGGAGTCCCCGAAGGGGATAGGATCGCGGGGACGATGAGCGAGCCGTTGAGCACGTCGAGCTCGCTCAATCGCGTCTTGCCGAACAGGAGCAGGGCGGGATCGACTTTGATGCTGATTAAATCGGCGCGCGCGATTTCGGATTGCAGTTCGGTCGAGTAGATAACCGGATGGTCGATCGTGATCCGTCCGCTTGGCTGGATACGGATGCCGGACATGCTGAGCGTCGCGCCTTGCGCTTTGATTTCGTTTTCGAGCACGCGTATCAAGAATTCGGGCATATCGGTCTCGTCCAGCGTGACCACGTATGCGAAAAGGCAAACCGTCCCGGCGAGGAGGCCGACGCAGATCGTATAGAGGAAATCGCACGCGGCTTTGCAGACTAGGCAGGTCCCGTGCCAAGCGATTTTACGTTTCGGATTTCCCTCGCTCTGCAATGCGTGCTCCTTGATTCCTATTCGACGGTGGCTGCTTCGGATTCGCCTTCGTTTGCTGGTAGCGGATTCGAAGGATCGAACGGCTGATCGGGGACATCGCGTTTCACTCGGTCGAATGCGATAGCGCTAAAGGCGTCGATAAATGTCTGGCGGAATTCGAAGACCGAGTCTTTCTCGATCGAGCCTCCCGCGAGGAGTGGACCGCCGGTCAGCTCGGAGATGTACAGTTCGATTTCCTTTGATTGAGCGGATTCGGCGCTGGACCACTCGAAGGTCGCTTTCAGCAAGTAGGCCCAGGGCTGTTGCTTGTTGAGGATCTGGACGTTCGAGGCGTAGTTTTCGTTTAGGTACGACTTGACGCGTAGCGGATTGAGAGCGTCCGCTAGTTCGATCGGGAGGTTGCCGTCTTCGAGAGTGGCGTCTAGCAGCTGGTCGCCGTTGGAAAGCCTACTGATCGAAGCTTGGGTGATGATCGCGTCTTTGGGCAGATCGTAGAGGTGCCGATCCCGGTATTGAAACGGCTGATCGAGTATGAGCTCCAGATTGTCATTGGATACGAGATACACGAAAACCACGTCATTGAGCTTAACGTATCGGAGCGATTCGTCTTCGGGATCCGTGTCCCCGAAAAGAAGCGTTTCGACCTTGGGAGGCTCGATTTTTTCAGAGTCATCTCGCAGCCTGTTGGAGACGACGCTAATCGAGAATTCGGGTACTTCGAGGCGGTAGCGTTCGAGGTCGGTGTTTGTCGGAGCGTCGTGCTCGAAACCGGACTTCGAGGAAGTCGCGAAGGCTTTCACGTTGTTGAGCCAGCCGAGCGCGTCGTCGATCGCCTCCTTGGATCCTTTTTCTCGGATGATCCCTTGCTGCGGGTCGGGGATGAGGATTTCCCATTCACCTGTCTCCAGCATTTGGAGAGCGAACGCTTCGGAGCCTTCGCGATCGAATGAGATGGATGAGGCGTGGGCGGTGTCAATTTCGAATATGTGCCGATCGCGCAAGTTGGATTGGGCATTCTCGAGTTCGGTTAAGTAGCCGATCTCCAGTTCGAAAATCGAATCGCGGTTTTCCAGTTTCGCGAATCGGAGGGATTCGTCATCGGCGTCAACTTGATCGCCGATTTCGAGCGCTTCGCGGCTTTGGTCGGACTCGACTACGATTGTGAGAAAGGGTTCTTGAAGGCCGTAGATGCTGAGATCGACGGGAGCGGGCTCGACGATGCGCAGGTTTTTCAGTTCCAGCAACCGACCTAGCATTGTGTTGACTTCGATCGAATCGGCTCGTGCGCGAATCGGTGTTTCAAGGGCCCACTGGTCATCGGATTTGGTAATGCGGGTCCGTAGATTGCCCGCGTCTCGCAGCTGGAAATTCCACGAGGACACTTCGAAGATGCTGGATTTGAATACGCGCGGATTGCGCAGGCTCTCGATGTCGATGGACAAGCTGTCGAGCAGACTGCGATCGACTACGTGGATCTGTTTTCTGTCGAAAGAAAGGATGTACAAGTGATTGCCGATCGCGGTCGCGTTTCCGACGCCGATTTTGTAGCGGTTTTCGCCCTTGCCGAATTCGAGAGTGAGATCTGGCGGGGCTAGCCCGTAATCGGCCAGAGTCGCTCCGGCTTGTCCCAATCGATTGGTCTCGAAGCTGACTTTTGTATCCAGAAATTGAAGTTGCGTCAAAATGCGCTCGACCGCGAACGTGTTAGCCGGCCAGGCATAGGGTTCTGTGAGCGTCCATCCATCGTCTTCCTTCTGGATGGTCAGGGCTCG
>JAJFLS010000463.1 GCA_021772595.1 Opitutales bacterium | reverse complement strand
TCATAGTAGACCACACGGCCACTAATGCGATTATTCATCAGGTTGAAATCGATTCCAAAATCGCTGCCGTCTCCATCAGCTGGAGGACCCGTAGCCCCAATTGGGAAAACCGTCCGCCGAAAATCGGGGATACCGATATTGCTTCCAGTGTTCGCGACCAGAGAGAAATTATCCGTCAAATGATAGACCGCACCGGCCGTGCGCACTACAGCATCATGATTGGTCGAAGGCGCCGCGGGAGCAATTCCAAAGCTTGACGGCGTATCAGGGGTAATGCCGAAATCAGGGAGCCAGCCAATAACGGGGTCGAGACGGTGTCCCGCCCGATCGAGTTCTAGCGTGTCTTCCCGATAGCCTAAGGTAATTACGAACTTGTTATTTAGGAAGTGGCTTTGCGTGACCGCCATCATCGAATCAGTGACCTGATTGATCAGGTAGTTGATATTCCCAGGGTTACTTTCTGCCCAGACAACCGGGTACGGCTGAGGCGTGCCTGGTGACCACCGTTCCGTGTATATGGTTTCGGGAAGGCTTCTCCAGCTACCGGCCTTCCAAGTGTCACGATCGTCAAGGTCAAAGTAGTTCCGAATCGTCACCCGATTATTCGCAGCCAGAAAATTGACCCCTCTGTGGATGAATCCATTAACGTCGGTGAAATTCCCACTTGAGGTAGGATTTCCTCCCAATGAGAGGAATGTGTTGCCGCGCAATTGCTCCTCTTCGACCGTGGATGCCGCGAGCGCGAAACGGTGATTGCCGACTCGTTCCGTATTCAGATTGTAGGAGGTCGAAACACGAATCTCGTCGTAGCGGGCGAGGTTCTTATCGCGACGATAGTCGCCATCCAAATAGAATTGCCCGGCATAGGGATTATCGGGACCATTTACTCCTTGGGTCGTGTTTGGATCCGCACGAAACTCAGGTCGGGTTCCTTGCAACTGAGGAACATCAATATCCGCTCTTTGATGGCCGGCCTGTATATTTAAGAACCAGTTATCCGTTAACTGAATGTCCGCGAAAAAGGAGTGGCTGCTCAGATCCGTCTCGCGGTAAAAGTCGGGACCTCCAGGATTGTAGTGGTAGGGAAGGATGCTCTGATCATTGATACGGATTGGGCGATCGCCGAGGCCGCGGGTGCCGTCCGGATGGGCCACGCGTTCATCATCATACCCGCCTGTGTTATAGGTGCCCGCGGCATTGTAAAACGTCCCGTCATTTTCGACGAAGGTAAAACGATTCGCCCCATTCGAAGCTCCGAGGGGATTATTGTTATTAATTCGCGCATTGCCGTCTCTAGCAACCACTCCCAGGAGTCTACGGGCACCGTTGGGATTGCCGCCATTCGGCCTGAACGTCACGTTTTCCACACCCAATGCGAGCATATTGTCATACCAAGGCAATGCACGATCGGTAATGGGACTTTGCTGGATGGACGTTTTGTGATGGAACCCGTCCTCGTAGTTTGCCCGCAGGGTGATCTTGTCGTTAAGCTTCCAGGTCACGGCTCCGAAGATACGCTCCCTGTCATCGCTAATCCAATCTCTCCAGTGCCCATTTTCCTGGTACACCGCGGCGATGGTCAACGCCAGCTTGTCTTCTACCAGAACTCGATTGAGTCGAAGGGTCGCCCGCTTGCGCTCGCTAGTGCCAAAGGAAAGCTGAACCTTCCCCGTATTGCGCTGCGTGTTGGCGACGATCGATGACTGATTGATGATTCCGCCGGCCGCGCTTACCCCAAACAACACTCCATTGGGGCCCCGGGAATCGTCGTAGCGTCCGATCTTGTAGGAGTCATCCGGAACAATTGACTTAAAATAGTCGATGCCGCGGGAAGACTCGATTCCGCGGGTTCGGATTCTCTGCGTAACCGCAGTCGCGTTAGTGAATACGTTGAAATTACCGCCATCTCCATCCTGGTCATTGGTGTCCAGAACGGTATTCAACGAGTATTTGATGAGCTCATCGATATCGGTCAGGCCCGTGTCCTCCAGGAATTCCTCCGTCCAAACGGAAATAGAGGCCGAGGTATCGCGGAGACTCGAATTGAAGCGCGTTCCAGAGAGCGTATTGGTAGCCCGGTAGCCGGTGTCCGAAGACGAGTCTACCTGGAACGGGCTGAGTTCAATAACGTCGTCATCCGATGAATCTTCTTGGGCAAAGCCAAGAGGAGTTGCCGCCCATAGCAAGGCACCAACGAGCATAGTAAACATGCGTTTTTTCATAGTGAGGGGTGGTTTGTATTTGCCTTAAAAAGGCGAGGGTTTCGGTTCGTCCTAGTTTGATGCCCGTCGTGCGAGCGGGCGAGTGAGTGAGTGAGTGAGTGATACTATAAGGGGTTTTATCACTAAGCGTTAAAAATCAGGTATCAAAATTTGAAATTCTTGCATCATAGGGACGTCAAGAAGAAGGCGGACCACCACGCAAGGCAGCAGCCCGCCATTATTCGTTGATCAGTCAAACCGCGAGTTCTCGCGATTCAGAAGCACTGGATAACAGTAAATTGGGATTGGGGTTAGGGAAACGATTGGAGTGCAGCAAAGCACAGGGGGGTTATTCGATCATCCGATCTTTGAAGGTCGATCGAAAAAAGGCCAGTACTTTTTAAAATAGCCCATCCCTTGGGTGTGTTTTAAATGGTTGGATTTATTGCAGTTTCCACGCCGAAGTCTCGGCGTAGCTTACGTCGCAGCGCGGCGTGGTTTTCAGAAGAATACAGTTAAGTTGACGCCTATACGCTACGCCGCAGAAGCAGCTCAATCTCGGCATACGCGGCAGAGCGGGAACCAATCTTCGCTAAAACTACGACGGGCACGCGCTCCAGCCCTACCTGTTAGCTCATTTAACAAAGTAGACCTAGGCTCCGATTCGTGAATATTAGTGCAATTCGTCGTTCAACTGAGCTTCTTAGATTCCTATGTCTCTCCACTCGCATCCCCCTAGATGGCAACTCGCTCTCGCCTTCGCCTCGCTCTACGTGATCTGGGGATCGACCTATCTCGCAATCAAGGTCGCGATCGAGACGATGCCGCCCTTTCTGATGGCATCGAGCCGATTTCTCGTCGCTGGCATGCTCCTCTACGGATTCGCGCGATGGCGGGGTTTGGGGCGGCCTACCCTTTCGCAATGGAAAAACGCGGCGATCGTCGGCGCCTTCCTCATCGCCGGAGGCAACGGAATCGTCACTTTCGCGGAACAGTGGATCGACTCCAACATGGCCGCTCTCATCATCGCCTCCAATCCGCTATTCATGACGCTTCTCGGCTGGATCGGCGGCGTGCAGCGAAAGCCCGGCTGGGTCGGCATCGGAAGCCTGGCGCTGGGATTGTGCGGCGTTTCCGTTCTCGTTTTCTCGAAAGGCGAGGCCACGCAAGCCGGCAGTTTTCGAGGCTACCTGCTCGTCCTATTCGCCGTGGTTTCGTGGACCGTTGGCTGTATCTACGCCAAACGAAACCCCGTCCAAATCAACTCATGGCTAAACTCGGGCATGCAAATGATCTGCGGCAGCGCTATCTGCCTGTTCGCGGCTCTCGCGCTCGGAGAAAAAGTCGCGGTCGATCTGGGCGAAATCTCGGTCCGGTCTTGGATCGCGTTCGGCTACCTGATCGTGTTCGGCTCGATCACGGGCTACACTTCCTATGTCTTCCTGCTCAGGTACTGCGCTCCGACCACCGTTTCGTCCCATGCCTACATCAATCCTGTCGTAGCAGTCGTTCTCGGATGGCTCATCCTCGGCGAACGCCTCAACTACTGGGGCTGGATCGGCTCCGGCCTAATCCTCGTCGCCGTATTCGCTCTGCTACAACAGAACCAGTCACTCGAGAAGAAACGCTAACCGAAAATTGGACCACGCCGTCCTGCGCATACGCGTCAACTTAAGTACTTTCGATTGTAGGAGCCTGCTTGCAGGCGATTGTTTTCGTTGCCATCGCCCAGGAAATTAATCGCCTGCAAGCAGGATCCTACCTTCGGCAATTCCTCGATTCTCACTTAAATTGACGCGTATGCTCGCCTGTGGGACGTCGTAGCTACACCGAGTTCAGCTCGAAGAGCTAGGCCAGCCATTCGGTGTGGGATCTGACCACGGTTAAAGCGCCTCCGACTCTATTAATCCAGCCTCCTCAAGATCCAAATCCTTGATCGTCCAATCGCCGGACAAGTACTCCATCGGATAGATCGGCTCGCCGTTCGCTCGCTTCTCTTCGATTTCAGCGATAGTCTGGCGCATCGCGGCAATTCGTTCGCTTGAAACTCGATCGATTCCCTTCTCGGGATCGGCCAGTCTCTCTTCCCAAAAATCTGGATACCCGCTGATATCCACTCCGGCAGCAGCGAGCGCGTAAAGCGCGAGAATATCCGACTCGATCAGAAATCCAGCCTTATGGGCGTTCCGTCCCATGCCCCCAAAAATGCCGCCCGTATTCAGTCCATAGAACATCGCAATCACATCGACCACGCCACCAACAAGTTCGTTTTGCCCCTTCATCTTCGCGTGCTTCATCACGTTCTGCACGAGGGCGAACGCGCAGACGAAATCCATCTCTTCCTCTTCGAGTCCCTCTATCGACTTCAACGAGAAATACAGCGCCTTACCCTCAGCGTAGGTCTCGTCCCTCAAAAACGGCGTCACCACTACATTATAGTAAACCGATTTCTCCGCATCGATTTCCAGAGTAAGCTCCTCTCCATTGCGCTCCACCACGAGAATGTTGGACTCCTCTACAAGCCACAGCTTCTTCATTCGCTCCACAACAAAGGTGGTCGCGCCATCCCCCTTCGGCACCTTTTTTCCGTTAATCCGAATTAGCCGATCGCCGACCAGCAATCCGCCTTCGTCCGCGGGCGAGCCTTCCATGACTCGACGCGCCGTAACGAAATCGCCAAGCCCTCGAGAGGCGGCGGCCTCACTCAATTCGCTCGGATAAAATCGCGCGGTCACGAAAATCGCGCCCGCGTAGCCATAAACTTCTTTATCGTTATAGTCCGCTACGACGGGACCGAGCGAATGCAGAGACTCGTAAACAGATTCTTCCGCCGACTGAACGCGTTTCAAATAACGCTCCTTCATCGCCAGCTCCTCTTGGTGGAGCCGCTCCTTTTCCTCAGCCGACAGACTTTCCGTCGTCTGGCAACCGCCCAACAGAAACAACCCGCACGCAGCGGCTAGAAATAGAATCAACCTCCTCACGCAAAAATACAGTGCCTAAAATCCCGCGATTTGCAATGAGAGACTCATTCCGATCGGATCGGCGACAGTTGCTTAGGTAGCGCCCGACCTCTTGCCCTGAGCTTCGTCGACGGGCCGAGCCGCCACCTACTACTCACCAAATAGCCGCCCAAAGCTCGGCCGCTACCTAAAAGACTGTTTAATAAGTGGGGAATCGCCGATGGTAGGGCTGATTGTCCCTAAGCAGCCGATTCAGGAATAGAGCAAGCGCGGCTGACTAAGAATTGTCAGCCCTACCTTGGAATTCATCGTGTTGATAAAAACCACACTTATTAAACAGTCTCTAAGAATCTCCTACGGTCCCGGCACCGCTTCGTTCACCTCGATCGAAAATCGATAACGGCCCGACTGGCCGCCCTCCAGCGACACGACGCAGGCCTTTTCCGAAATCTTGTAGCTCGCGTCAATGTGGTCGTGATGCCCCAACATCGGCTCAATACACACGAACGGCATCCCCTCCGGCGTCCACATGTTGACATTCGGGAAATCCTCCAGACTTAAGGTCACGTAAGGCGTCTTCCCTTTGAAGCCCACGCCAATTCGACGCGCCGCCATTGAATTTTGAAACATGCCGCTATTCGGCACTCGAGGATCGTCCAAAGCGATGCTGTCCTCGTTATTCAAGTACGGAATTCTCGAGTTCTGCTGCAAGTTCGCCTCAATCTCAATACGGTCCACATCCAGTTTCTTGGAAAAGGAAATCTGATAATCGCCGCGTGTCTTGCCGCCATCCAGTGGCGTGCGAAAACCGGGATGCCCACCCAACGCGAAATACATGGTTTCGGTTCCCTTGTTCTCGACAAGAATCTCATGTGTCAGCGTCGATCCCTTCAGCGAAAAACGGATTTGGAAACGAAACGGAAACGGATATCGCTCCAAGTCTTCCTTCGTATTCTGATATTCGAGAATCGCCTCGTCGCGATTCGATCGGCGCAGCCGCTTAAACGCGCCCGACTCCACCAATCCCAGAAACGGCATCTCGTAAGTCTCGCCCTGATGCGTGAATTTCCAATCTCGAAACGCCACATTAACCGGAAACATAACGATAGCCCGTCGCTCCCAGAACTCCGGATCGCCCTGCCACAAATACTCCGTATCCGATTCCTTGGCACGAATGCTCTGCAACTCAGCCCCCTGCAAAGAAATGGCCACTTCAAGCGAATCGTTTTCGATCGTCACGACCTTCGCCCCCGAGCAAAGAGAACACGAAATCACCGCCGCAAGACTTGAGCCCCAAGAAAACGAAAACCTAAAAGTATCCATCCGAGAACTCTATCCAGCTCGATCCCCGCGAGGCAAGCCTTGGCGAACTGTAGGTCGAGAGCTGCCCTCTCCTAAGCTCCATCCTACTCAGATACGCCTATAGGCAGACTATCAAATGAACTTTCGCCAATTTCCACGCCGTCCGCTAAAATCCAGGAATGGCCGACCCAAAGGTAGGCGTTAGTGCCGGTACGGTCGACCCTCGCCAGCAAGTTATTGTAACCTTTATCTAGCCTTACGAGCTGGAATAATCGCCTAAACCTGTCATCACCGGATTCAGCGCCGCGATCAATCAAAGGTTCTCCGTTTACCCATATGTCGGCCATCTCGCTGCATTGCGCCGAAACGAAAATCGTGCGTGCGGCGTCACTATAGATTTCGCTGTAGGCATAGTGAATCCCTTGTGGCGCTCTCTCCCCAATCGACAGTAACGGGCCCTTGGTCTTTTGGTAGTCCCATCCCGATAACCTTCCATCCAGGCAAGACGCTCTATAGTCGTGGTCGATCCTAAACCCATTCGGGAGTTCTTTCGCGAACCGAGGGTCCTCCTTTTCGTCGAACGGCCCAAACGTATACCACTCGTCGATATGCGACCATAAGCCTGTCACGGCGCCGTTTTCGATGAATCGAGACGGCGCGGAATTCTCGTGGGATATCGTATCAATCAGACTTGGATGACCGCCACTCGACTCGAGGCTGCTCGCTGGTTCGTCTCCATCCTCGACCGAAGCACTGTATCCAGTTTCCAACCTCATCAAGTCCTCCAGCCTACGTTCGGCCCATAGGCTGATGTTCTCTATTCTCTTAGGCAGATCCCGCGACCCGTGACTCGCTCTCTTCTGGGTTGGTTTTTCCCTTCTCGACCAACGTACAGTCGCATTTGCGGTTTCGTTGCCGAGGATCTCTCTCAGCTTGGAATAATAAATCTCGTCCACTTCCATTTCCAGGACTGCCGCTCGATCCATCATGGCATCCATGCTTGTAATACCGTTCAAGTCCTCGTACTGGACCTCAAGTTCGTCCAGTTTCTTGCTCTCGCCCAGCATCGCGCTCTTGGTTTGCGTCAACCTATTGATGGCCGCCGCCGCACGGAGCTGCGACACGCGTGAAACGTCAACGTGAAGGTCGCTTTCTCCTTTGCTGTCTAGTTGGATTTCGATGAACGCGAATGCTGCGATGTGGAAGATTGCCGAATAGATTAGAAACCTACTATTCATTGCGAGTCGCGTTCACCGATTGCTTCAGCCTTAATCGAAATCGATTTTCTACCAAGAAAATGGCATAGGTTTAGGACTTGGGCGACTTTGCCGAAAGCGATATTCTTGTCGCTGAAAATCTCGATAGATCTCTGAGGGTACAGTTGTATATCCTCTCGCAAGATGTCGTGAAGACGGGTCAAGCTCGATTGCGTCGAATCGATATAAAGGGTGCCATCTCTGTCTATGGCTACCTGGAACGGAGGTAGTGAATCCAACAATCCGATACTTGTCGCGCTAGACATCCGGGGCAGCTCCAATTCTATTCTTCCTGCCCCTCCCCTGTTTTTCTCGAAGGTCGTCGTTAGCATAAAGAAAACAAGTAGCAGGAAAATGCAGTCAATCAATGGAGCGAGATCGATCGATCGATCCGAGTCATCGGATATGTCAATCCGCATTGTCCGTATCGCCTTCCTCAACTAAATCTAACAGAATCGCATTAACGCTCTCTTCAAGGGTCGAGCTAAAATAGCTGATTCGATTTTTAAAGTAGTGGTGAAGGCCCAGGGCTGCGATACCTACGACTAATCCGGCTCCCGTAGACACAAGAGCCTTGGATATGCCATCCGCGACAATGCTGGCGTCGCCGGAAACGCCAGTGATCGCGATCATCTGGAATGCCTGTATCAATCCGATTATTGTGCCAAGGAGTCCTAGCAAAGGGCTCAGAGTCGCTATTACGTTCAGAGGATACGCCATGTTGTTCTGCTTCCTTATTGCAGAGTTGGCGGTATCTGAAGCTATTATCGACAGCGTTTCGAACGGCTTGCTCCTATGGCTCAAGATAGTTCCGATGACTTGCCCCAAAATGCAGCTCTTTCTCTCAACCACTTCGCGTAGATCATCGAATCGCGACGCCTTCCAAAGCTGTCGAGTTTTCTCCATAAGGTCCTTGGACACGATCCTTTCGCTGCGCAGGTTCTTGAAGCGCTCGATCGCTACTGCCAAGCCGACAATGGACAAAGCGGCCAAGACGTACATAACTGCGCCTCCGGATTTGAATAACAGTATCATCTTACTCTTTCTATTGGATTGGGTCCATTCCTAGAAGCGAATGCCTACAGTTGTAGGAGACAAAGAAGCAGTCAATAATAAAGCTGAGTCTCGTGCTGTAGACACGATTTTAGAAGGCTCTAAATAAGTATGCCGAACGAACAAATTCAGGGACTGTGTCAGTCCTTTACCGCTTCAACCACTGAAATGGGGAAAGTACTGTTTCTCGCTTCCCATACGCGAGAACACGAAGACCGGTATCGCCGCCCCGAGCAGGAAACCTGCGACGAGCCTCATCGCGATGGCGTTTTCGTAAATGCCTCCCAGCTCTAGCCCGATATCCAGAATGTTGAGCCATGCAGCAACGGTGAGAATCAACCACCCCCTTCCCACCCGAAACGACCGAGCCCAAAACCCGGCGCAGCCCAGAGCCAGCCCGGCGTAAATCCCCAAGCACCGCCCGCACACCGCCATCGCCGTCCCGCCGATGACCAAACAACGCTCGCTCTTTTGATGGCACATCGGAGCGAAAAACGAGTGCCCCCACTCCCAGTCGCCCCACGCAATCAAAAACATCGCTGCGATCAGCAGCGTGAAAAGGACCGCTCCGATCGCCGCGATCGTTCGGTTCTGAGCCGATTTTCCCATTCAATCGAAAAGCGAATCCGCTAATTTCTCGCCATCCGCGGTCAGGTCGATCTCTTTCCCGGTCGGCAATTGCGTGCGAAACCAGGTCCGCTGCTTTTTCGCCAGACGCCGTGTATGGGTGGCGATCGTCTCCTCGAGCGTTTCCAAACTGTATTCGCCTCGCAGGTACGCGAGCGTCTCTCGGTAGCCGATCGATCCGGACGCGCTCGCATTAGCCTCTAATCCCTCCGCTTGCAGCCGCTTCACTTCTTCGACCAATCCGTTGCTCAACATCTCGGAGACGCGCCGCTCGATGCGATTATTCAGGTCGTCCCGATCGCGTTCCAAAATCGTCAGTCGCTTCGGCGCTTCCGCCAACGCGTTCGTTTGAGCGGCGAATGCCTCTCGAAGTTCGCGAACTGATTTTCCCGTTTCCATGCAACGCTCCAGGGCACGAATGACGCGGCGCGCGTTTTCCGTATCCAACTCCTCCCGACATTGCGGATCGAGTTCTTCCAGAGCTCGAACCATTCCCGCCAATCCGTCCACCGATTGAATCGCCGCGACGCGCTCCCGAGTCGCCTCGCTCACGACGACCGAATCCACCACCGGCCCGAAGAACGCCTTGAGATAAAACCCGCTTCCTCCAGTGACCAACACATTCTTGTCGCGCGATTGAATGTCCGCGACCGTCTCGATCGCCAGCTTCAAATAGTCTCCAATATCCATTTGTTCCGACGCATCGCGGATATCGATCAAGTGATGCGGCACCCGCGCCTGCTCTTCCCGAGCCGGCTTCGCCGTGCCGATATCCATGCCGCGATAGAACAGCAGCGAGTCGCAGGAAACGATCTCCGCGCCATTGGCCTCGGCCCATTCGAGCGACAGGTCCGTCTTCCCCACGGCCGTGCAGCCGGTCAATACAAAGATGGGCTTCACTGCCTGGTTCATGCCGTCCAACCCCCAGAAAAAGGTTGCCGTTCCCGATCGACCCAATTGAAACGTACTGGTGACGAGCCTGTTACGATTATCCTAATACCACGCATTTTTCTCGCCAGCCGCGCAATTGACAACTCCTTTCCCAAAGCGTAGACGGCCCTCTTCGATCGAAGAACCCATGAAGAAGCCCCCGAGGAAATACAAGTCCATCTTCATTTCGGATGTGCACTTGGGCACTGCGAACTGCAAGGTCCGAGAGGTCACCCACTTTCTGGAAAATACGCGCTCCGACCGATTAGTCCTCAACGGCGACATCATCGACGGCTGGCAGCTGAATCGCGGCAGCGACTGGACCCGTTTGCACACGAAATTCATCCGCCACATTCTCCAACGAATTGAACAAGACAAACTCGAGGTCATCTACCTTCGCGGCAACCACGACGACATTCTCGGCCAGTTTCTCCCCATCCAATTCGGCTCCCTCACCATCGACACCGAGTTCATCCACGAAACTGATTCGGGAAACTACCTCGTCCTCCACGGCGACATTTTCGACACAATCACCAAGAACTTCGTCTTCCTGGCCCACCTCGGGGACTGGGGCTACAAGCTGCTCATGTCCTTGAATCGCCTCTACAACAAGTACCGCGCATGGCGAGGCTTGGAGTACTACTCCATGAGCAAGGCAATCAAGGCGAAGGTCAAGCAAGCCGTCAACTTCGTCTCCAGCTTCGAGGAAAAGCTCACCAAGCTCACCGAGGCGAAGGGCTGCAAAGGCGTCATTTGCGGCCATATCCACACTCCCGCCGACAAGACCATGAACGGCATCCGCTACCTCAATTCCGGCGACTGGGTAGAGTCGCTCTCGGCGATCGTCGAGAACCTGGACGGCTCCTTCGAACTGATCTACTTCGACAAATTCGCCGACGACTTCCCGATGACGTCTGACCCCGACGACAAAGTCGCCGATCCGGAAAGTCTCTCGGATCTCGTAGACATCGGCATCATGGCTCAAAGGTAGAGACCATCCCGCAGGCGCATAGAAGCTGATGGCGACCGTTCGCCAATTGTAGGAGCCTGCTTGCAGGCGATTATTTCATTGGGTCATGGCGAACGAAATCGCCTGCAAGCAGCCTCCTACATTTGAGAATGCTCATTAAACTGACGCCTATCGCCTGAGCGGGTGAAAAAAGCTAATTAGTTGCTCCCCAGCACGCATTTAAGGGATTCTCGTGCGTGAATCTAACTATTGACACTTTTTTGAAGACGGGAGATTGTTTCATACTATGAATATCCCAATTCCCCCCTCCTCGAGTGTCTTAGGCTTAACAAGTGAAGAAGTAATAGAAGGCGCCACGACTTGGCTCAGCAACGACGGCTACCTGATTGGCAAATCAATCGTGCTAGCCCTGCTGATATTCGTCATCGGAAAGTGGATCGCGCGCGTGGTTCGCAACAAGATCCAAAAATCCATGAACGCGCGAGAAGTGGATCCCGCCCTGGTTTCGTTCGGCACGAACATCATATACTACGTGCTGATGATCGCCATAATCCTGGCGGCGGTACAACAGCTCGGGTTCCAGACAACCTCATTAGTCGCCGTACTCGGTGCCGCAGGTCTTGCCGTCGGTTTGGCTCTCGGAGGCTCGCTCTCGAATTTCGCCTCAGGCGTTCTAATAATCATGTTCCGCCCCTTTAAGATCGGCGATTTCATCGATGCTGGCGGCCAATCAGGCGTGGTACAGGAAATCGGCGTCCTCGTCACCATTCTCAAATCCCCCGACAACAAGAAGATCATCCAGCCAAACTCCGCGATCATGTCGGGTAGCATCATCAACGTCACCGCCAACGATACGCGCCGCGTCGATATGGCCGTGGGCGTCAGCTACTCCGACGACTTGGACAAGGTGCAGAACGTCATTCTCGATGTCCTCAACGCAGACGAGCGTATTCTCAAAGACCCCGCTCCTCAGGTCGTGGTTGCCGAGCTCGCCGACAGCAGCGTGAATTTCAACGTCCGCCCGTGGTGCGCGACTGGAGACTACTGGGGCGTCTTTTTCGACTTCCAGAAAGCCATCAAACAACGCCTCGACAAAGAAGGCGTCTCGATCCCCTTCCCCCAACAAGATGTCTACATGCATCAAGTTAACGAAAAAACCGAAACTACCTCATATTAAATGGATAACAAAGTCGTCAAAA
>JAJFLS010000462.1 GCA_021772595.1 Opitutales bacterium | reverse complement strand
GTCCACGCGGCCTAGCCTTTGACCGATTTGCGATAGTCTCTCGGGGAGGAGCCGACGACGTTTTTGAACATGCGCGAGAAATGGAACGAATCTTCATAGCCAACCGTCTGGGCGATCTCGCTGATCGTGAAGTTCGTATGGTCTAGCAATCTGCAGGCTTCCTGCATTCGGAGGCGAATGAGGAACCCGATTGGCGAGACGCCGATTTGCTTCTTGAAGATAGAGCTGTAGTGAGGCGGAGAAATCGCGGCCTGCCCGGCGAGCCTGTCGAGAGTGACGGGTACCGAGAGATTTTCGCGCATCCATTGTATCGATTTCAAAATACGCTCCTCGGTGTCGAGCGCCTTCACATTGGAGGCCCGCTGATACATGATCAAGAAACTCGCCATTCTCGTAAACGCCGCCGCGATCGCGATGAGGATCGCATCGGAAAAGCCTTCGCGAATCCATCGATACGCGTCTTCAAACGCGTCGACGATGATCTCTTCGCGAGGCACGAACATGCAGCTGCGATTCAAGGAGCCTTCTAGGGAAGCCACCAATCCCTCCGAATTCTGGCCGCTGAAGTGCGCCCAGTAGATCGACCAGGGCCGATCCTCTTCAGATCCATACGCGTGCGGCGTTCCGGCAGGTATGACAAGCGCGTACTTTGGAGGAACTTGAAAACGCTTTCCTCCCAATTCGCACCAACCCATGCCCGCGGTGTTGTAGATAACGATATGCGACGCGCTCCCCTCCGGACGATTCACATAGTGATTCCTCGCGTCCGGGAAGTGGCCCATATCCGTCACGTACAGATTCCGTAGAAAAGGCAGCTCTTCCGCCCGACGCGTCACTTCCAAGGGGAACTTGGTGAGCCGTTCTTTTGGGAAGCCTTCTTCAATGCGTATCATAGGATAATCTAGAATTATCCTAACTTTTACTATGGAGAATTAATTTATGCACCACTATAATCTACATTTTAACTTTTTAGACAATCCGTACCCCATGGGTTTAAACTGGATCGAGATCCTGATCTTTGTCGTAGTAATCGCCGTTAGCGTTTTGCGAGTCGGTTTCTGCACGATGCTGGTGTATTTGAAATATCGATACATCGGGATTATCCGAGCCATCATGACCCTGTCACGATGATCATCTACCCGCTCGTCGCCAACACCATCGCCTTTTATTCAGTTGGAAAATAATCCATGAAGATGTTTCTGAAACCATTGAACTCGTTTGTGTTGCAGCTGCTTATACTTCTCGTCGCAGGCGCGGCATGCTCTCAGCAGAAAGAAAGCCAAAAGAACAACTCGATCTGCTTCGCCTTGTACACCGTTCAGGATGACACACTCAAACTGACCGCCCAGCTCTACCCGCTTGCGAATGGGGACAGCCGGGCTATTTCGTTGGAAATTGAAAAAGGCGGCGAATGGGAATCCGTGGCTGACGGTCGAGTGCGGGAAGACCTCTATGGTTTGCCGTTGCCGGAAACGAAAGCGTGGAACGTGCTGTTCCGGGTTGGAAACTGGGATCATTCTAAGGATTGGAAATACAGGGTGGTGGCCCTGGAGGGCGCCGCTACTTATACCGGGACAATCCGTAAGGATCCAATCGATAAGAATGAGATCGTCGTGGCCGCTTTCACCGGCAACTCTAACCGGGCTCGAGGCCTGAAGCCGGATATCATCGCCAATGTGAAAGCGCATGATCCCGATTTGCTCTTCTTCTCTGGCGACCAGTCCTACGATCACGAGGATCATCTCGGCGCTTGGTTGCAGTTTGGCCGCCAGTTCGGCGAGATCACCAAGGACCGCCCGACGATCTGCATTCCGGACGACCATGATGTGGGGCAGGGCAACTTGTGGGGCGCCGAAGGCAAGCGGTCGTTCGATGAGGGCGGCGCGGACGGCGGCTATATCCATCCGGTTCAATATGTGAACGAGGTTCAGTTCGCTCAGACGGCGAACTTGCCGGACCCTTTCGACCCAGCGCCGGTTCTGCGCGATATTTCAGTGTATTACACATCGCTAAATGTTGGCGGGATCGATTTTGCGGTGATTGAAGATCGCAAATTCAAATCGGGCCCGATCGGGCTGGTCGCAACCCCTGGCCATGAGCGCCCCGACCTGATGAACGATCCCGACTACGACACTGCTCTGATGGATGTTCCGGACGCGAAGCTGCTAGGCGATCGTCAATTGGCGTTCCTGGAGGAGTGGGGGAAGGACTGGGAAAACTGCGAGATGAAGGCGGTTCTCTCGCAGACGATCTTTGCCCAGGCCGCCCATAAAACCGGCCCGTGGTTCGTGGTGGCGGATCTCGATGCCAACGGTTGGCCGCAGACCGGCCGCAACAAGGCACTGGAAAAGATCCGGAAGTCCTACGGATTTATGCTCGGCGGCGACCAGCACCTCGGAACGGTGATCCAGCATGGGGTGGACGAGTGGGACGACGCGGGCTATTCGTTCTGCGTTCCCTCCATCGTTAATTACTGGCCGCGCTCCTGGCTGCCGAAGGAAGCGGGTATCGATCCGATTCCGAACGGACTGGAACATACCGGCAAATTCAAGGACGGTTTCGGCAACAAGCTGACCATGCATGCCTATTCAAATCCGAACGAGAACTGGAAGGAGATCGGCACCAAAGACGATCCCTTCGCTGGCGGCGCGGCCGGGCATGGAATTGTCCGGTTCAATAAAGAGATGCGGACGATCACCATGGAGTGCTGGCCGCGCAATACCGACGTGACCGCCTCCGATGCCAAACCGTTCCCCGGCTGGCCGGTGACGATCCATCAGGAAGACAACTATGGCCGTAAAGCGATCGCATGGCTGCCGACCCTGCAATGCGAAAGCATGACGGATCCTGTAGTGCAGGTCCTCAACGAACGCTCGAACGAATTGGTCTACACGCTGCGCATCAACGGCTCCAGCTGGCAGCCGAAAGTTTTCGAAGAAGGGCTTTACACCATCCGAGTGGGCGAGGGCTACTCGGTACAGACGTTCCGTGGCGTTCAGTCTTCGACGGAAAAAGGCCAAAGGGTCTTGCGGGTCAAGTAGCGTAGCCTCTTAGTATTGGATAACTGGATAAATTTGAATGAATAACAGATTTAGACATGCAGTCCTTTTTATAGCCGCGATCGTATTATTGGCGATTTCGAGCACTGGGTTTGCCGAACCCATCACACTGGATTCCCCTGACAAGAAAGCGTCGGTGTCCCTGTCGCTAGCAGAGGACCAACCGTATTGGGAATTGAGGTACAACGGTCATAAGGTATTGAACCCTTCTCGGTTAGGCCTCGTGCTCGACGTTGCCTATCAGGGCGGTTTTGCGGTGGTCGATACTCAAGCTGCGACAGAGGACAGCACCTGGAAGCCGACGTGGGGCCGCTTCTTTGAGGTGAATAACCACTATAACGAATTGACCTGGCAACTACAGGAAAATGAGGGCCAAAAGCGTCGGCTCGATATTATTGTTCGCGCCTTCGATGCGGGCGTGGCCTTGCGCTACAAGCTTTATGGCGAAGGTCAGACCGGAATCATAAAGGATGAAACTCACTTCGCCTTCACAGGCGACTACACCTGCTGGAGCGCCAACGACGAGCAGCCCAATATCGGTCCGGTTAAGTTGAGCGAATATGACGGCTTTTCATTCCCGCTCACCGTTAAAGTGAGCGAGCAATGCTACGTCTCGATTATGGAAGCGGCCATTCACGACCAAGCCTTCATCGGCCCCATGCGCGCGGGCCCCACAGAATTCACCTCTGGATTCCGTACCGGCAGAAGAGCGAATGAAGGCTCTTCGGAGGCCCGTTCGGTCGTGGCACTGCCGGCAGAAACCTCTTGGCGAGTGGTGCTCATGGGCGAGAAACCAGGAGACTTGCTTACCGGCAATGTGCTGGAAAATTTGAATCCTCCGAATCAGTTTGAAGACACCTCATGGATAGAACCGGGACTCGCGATGTGGGATTGGCGCGCTTGGGGCGGAAAAGGCGATGATGGCTTCGTCTACAATCTGGATATGGCCTCCTGGAGACGCATGATCGATTTCGCATCGAAATACGGTATCCAATATCTGGTGCTAGACGCCAACTGGTACGGACATGAGTTCGATCCCAAGTCCGACCCGATGAAAAGCCGTGACTACATTGTCTATCAGCCCGATCCCACGAGTCCGAAAATGGCCGACAAACCCGCGCCGGAAAACTGGGAAGATCCGATCGATGTGCCCGCACTCATCAAATATGGCAAAGAGCGCGGCGTCGGCGTATTCCTCTACATCAACGATGTGGCCCGCGAAAACTACGATTTTCCAAAGACGCTGGCCACCTACCGGGAATGGGGCGCCTCCGGGATCAAATACGGTTTCATGAAAGGCGGCGGTCAAGATAAGGTTCTGGCGACGCGCGAGATCGTCGAGCTTTGCGCGGAAAACCAGTTGATGTGCGATTTTCATGACGGCCCCGTTCCGCCTTCCGGCGACATGCGTGCCTATCCCAACTATTTGTCCCGCGAATTCTGTCACGCGCAGTGCGATGCCACCCGCTCGTTCACGCCGAAGACCTTCTGTACAACCGTCTTTTGCAACATGTTGGCGGGGCCGCTCGATATGTGTAACGGATTCATGACCTTGACCGATCTGGAAAAACAGCGCCCGAAGGTCTTCAGTCCGCTCAACTCCACCGTGGTGGCCGAAGCCGCCCGCGTGCTGATCACCTTCAGCGGGCTCGCCTATCTCCCCGACAGCCCAGAGTCCTATGAAAGCAAGGCGGATCTTTTTGAATTCATCGCCAAGCTTCCAATGAGATGGGATGAAACCAAGATCCTCAACGGGGACATCGGCAAGCACATTACCACCGCCCGTCGCGCGGGCCGCAACTGGTACATTGCCTCGTGCTGCGATGAAGAAGGCGCCGAGCTCCTGATCAATCTCGACTTCCTGAAAGAAGGGACCGTTTACAGTGCGACGTTCTACGAAGACACCAACGAAACACACTTCGAGACCAATAAAGAGAGCTACCAGATCCGAAAGACCACACTTGGAAACGGCGATGTAGTTAAAGCCAAGCTCGCTCCAGGAGGCGGCCACTGCATGATCCTTGAAGCGAGGTGAGGGGGGCTCCGTGTCTCGCTCGGAATCGTAGCTACCTTGGATTGTGTCCAATAATTGGATTTGATAGGTTCGGCGCGGCGCCCGATCCCTGCCTGTCATATTCTATGTCTGCTAACACTAGGGTGCGTCCGGGCGCCTTCCCGAACAAAAGGCGTGGATCAGCAGCTTATTCCATCTGCCTACGCGGCGTGTCGGGAGCGACAGCCCTACCGCGAACGGCAAGGATGGCGCCTCCAAGTGGAACTTGGTGAGCCGTTCTTTAGGAAAGCCTTCTTTAATGCGTATCATAAGATAATCCAGGTATATCCTAACATTATCTATGGAGATTTTACTGTAAGACCACTATTATCTGTATCTTGACTGATTAACAATTTGTGGCCCCATGGATCTAAACTCGATCGACATACTGATCTTCATTGGCTTTTTCGTCGTAGTTGTCGGCGTTAGCTTGTACAAAAGCCGAGGGGAGGAGAATAGCGAAGACTACTTCCTGGCGGGTCGGGGCCTGACTTGGCCGCTGATCGGCATCTCGATCGTGGCCGCGAATCTCTCGACCGAACAATTCGTAGGCATGGCCGGACAGGCGGCTGGATCCGCCGGAATCGCGGTAAGCCTTTGGCAACTGACGGGCAGCGTCGGAGTGGTAATCATCGCCTTCACGCTTTTGCCGCGTTTTCTTAGAGCAGGCATCTACACGATGCCAGAGTATCTGGAATACCGATACAACGGAGCTGCCAGGGCGATCATGGCAATCTTTACGACGATCATCTACGTGGTCGTCACGATCACCGCGGTGCTCTATTCGGGCGGGCTTACGATGCATACCATTTTTGGAATGGATCTGACCACCGCCGTTTGGTTCGTCGGTGGCATCGCCGCGCTCTACACGATCTGGGGCGGCTTGAAGGCCATCGCCTGGGCGGATTTGTTTCAAGGCTCGGGGCTAATCCTGGGTGGTTTGCTCACTATGGTTCTGGGATTCTACGCGGTCGGCGGGATGGATTCCTTTTTGGATCACAATTCGGAAAAGCTGCACTTGATTCTATCGGCGGACCACGAGCTCCTTCCATGGACCGGAGTCGTCGGAGGTATGTGGATACCGATTCTCTACTACTGCGGCCTCAATCAATTCATCGTCCAGCGGACGCTCGCAGCGAAGTCGCTTTCCGAAGGCCAGCTAGGACTGATCTTCGCGGCCGCCATTTGGCTAGCCGTTCCCTTCGTGATCGTCTTTCCGGGCATGATGGCCGATCAGCTTTACGGAGCCGAACTGGCCAATCCCGATCAAGCCTACCCGACGTTGATCCAACGTCTCATCCCGCTTGGAGCGCGGGGGCTTATATTCGCCGCGCTCGCCGGAGCAGTCGTCAGCTCGCTGGCGTCGATGCTCAACTCCGCCTCGACCGTCTTCACGATGGACTTGTACAACCGGTACCTCCATCGCGATTCATCGCAAAGCCATCTGGTTAAGCTCGGACGCATCATGACGCTCGTGTTCGTAGTTATCGGTTGCATACTTGCTCCCGAACTCGCGAATCCCAAGTTCAAAGGCGTCTTCAATTTCATCCAGGAATTCCAAGGCTACATATCGCCCGGCATTGTTGCGGTTTTCGTGATGGGCTTTTTCCTTAAGCGAGCGCCGGGTATGGCGGGTGTCATCGGCCTATTGGTCAGCGCGCCGATCTACGGTTTTCAGCACTGGCAATTCGGGGATGTGCATTTCCTTCTTCGGATGCTGTACACTTTCGTATCCGTCTCAGCGGTCATGGGTGTCCTCACCTTGGCCTTTCCACTAAGCGAGCCGCGCGTGATGCCGGTTCGCGAAGATATAGATTTGCGGACAAACCCAGTCGCCAAGGTATGCGCGGCTCTCGTCCTCATCGCAGTCACCATTATAACCTTCTTGTTTTGGTAGTCCTATGAAAACAGCAATAGAATCCTCGCTCGATCAGGTTCCAGTATTGGAGAATGATCACCTTCAAGTCGTCTTCTCTTCCGCAACCGGGAAGATCCACAGTATCAAAAGTAAAGCGTCGCGAAAGGAATGGTTGTGGACCAATCCGTCGATGGCCCCGGAAACGCCTTCTTACGAAACCTCTTTCGTCGAGCGTCTGGATTCCGGTGGTTGGGACGAGATCCTTCCTTCTGTAGAGCCCGATGTCGTGACCCTTTCAGGAGGCGATTCCATCAAGATTCCCGACCATGGGGATCTCGTGCGCTTGCCCTGGTTCATAGAAAGCCAAGACACCTACCGCCTTCGCGCTTCCGTGCAGGGTCGCTGTCTTCCCTTTGTCTTCGAGCGTGAATGGTCCTTAGACGGCAGCAGGCTGAATCTCGCCTACCGTATCCAGAATCAGGGGAACGAAATGATTCCCTATATGTGGTGCGCCCATCCGATATTCGCGATAGAAAGCGGTATGCGCTTGAGCTTCGGTACTGGCGGGAATTTCAAAGTCGCCGCTAGCCTGGGCGATACACCATTGAATGCGGGCGATTCTTTCGACTGGCCGGGACCTAAAGGCGCTGGCCGCTCTCTCGAAACGGTCCCGGATCCTCGCGACGAACGTTTCTCGCCCTTTGCTCTCAAGCTCTTCTCGAGACCGGGCGAGGTGGATTGCGCGGTTCTTGAAGACGTGGAGAATCAAGAACGCTTGACCATGAAGTGGGATAGTCAAGATGTCCCGTCGCTTGGAGTTTGGATGAACTATGGATGCTGGTCTGGCTGCGGTTCGAAACCGTATTTCAATATGGTCTTGGAGCCCTCGACGGCTCCTTGCGACAAGCTTTCAGAGGCCCAGGAAAATGGTTTCGCCCAGTGGCTGGAACCGTTTGCGACCGCTCGGTGGAATATCAGTGTTTCCATAGAGTCTCTTTCGGAAAATCGCTAATATGCCCACATCCGTTCGCGCCTGGTCGGAAACTGTAACGTTTCCGACGTACAACATTGGTGAACCCAATAAGAACCCGATGTTTCTCGAGAAGCGGGTCTATCAAGGGAGCAGCGGCGTTATCTACCCGCATCCCATGATCGATCGCATCTACGACGAAAAAGAGGATCGTCAATGGACCGCGGTTTTTCTCGAGAACGAGTGGCTTAAGATCATGATTCTGCCGGAGCTCGGCGGCCGCGTGCAGATGGCTCTCGACAAGACGAACTGGTATCATTTCGTCTATTACAACCAAGTCATCAAGCCCGCCCTCGTGGGACTGTGCGGCCCCTGGATCTCGGGCGGCATCGAATTGAACTGGCCGCAACATCACCGTCCGAGCACTTACTCTCCGGTAGACTGGACTATCGAAGAAAACGATGACGGCAGCGCCACGATCTGGTGCAGCGAGATCGAGCGCATGTTCCGCACGAAAGGCATGTGCGGATTCAAACTCTATCCGGACCGCGCCTTTCTGGAGCTCGACGTGCGACTCTACAATCGGACCAGCGAACCGCAATCTTTCCTTTGGTGGGCGAATCCCGGCGTCAGCGTGAGCGACGACTACCAATCCGTTTTCCCGCCCGACGTACACGCCGTCATGGATCACGGAAAACGCGACGTATCCGAATTTCCGATCGCGACCGGCGAGTACTACAAAGTCGATTACTCTCCCGGCACGGACATCACTCGCTACAAGAACATCCCCGCGCCGACATCCTACATGGCGTATCATTCCGACTACAACTTTCTCGGTTGCTACGACCACAGCAAAGCCGCTGGCATGCTCCATGTAGCGAACCACCACGTCGTCCCCGGCAAGAAGCAATGGACTTGGGGCAACGGCTCTTTCGGTCATGCCTGGGACCGGCAACTCACCGACGAAGACGGTCCCTACATCGAGCTCATGTGCGGCGCCTATACCGACAATCAACCCGACTTCACCTGGATCATGCCGGGGGAAGAAAAGCGTTTCAAGCAGACCTTCATGCCCTACAAAGACATCGGGGAAGCGGTGAACGCATCGCGAGAAGCCGTCGTTTCTCTGACCCGTGAAGGCACTTTCGCTGAAGTGGGCGTCTATGCGACGCGTCCCGGGGCCTATCGCGTCGAACTCTGGCGCGACGCGCCATCCAGTGCTTCTTTGCGTAACCACAAAGGAATGACGCTTCCGAAAATAGGACGGACGTTGAGCTCCCAAGCGGAAACGATTTTCACCCAAGACATAGAACTTTCTCCGAAAACCTCCTGGAGTTCTACGTTCTCCGTTCCTGACGAGGCCGCAGACCAGGAACTGACTG
>JAJFLS010000461.1 GCA_021772595.1 Opitutales bacterium | reverse complement strand
CGCGCAGTTTATCGAGCCCATCCTTCGCGATTTTCGCCCGAGCGGCTCGCGCGATTGTAAACGGCAAGGTCACAAACGCGATCACCGTCACTCCTTTTTGCGCAGCGATGTCCGCCAAAACTGGAGACACTCCCGTGCCCGTACCTCCGCCCAATCCAGCAGTAATGAAAAGCAGATCCACGTCCCGGACCATTTCCTCCAGCAGATCCTTGTCCGCCATGGCCGCTTCGCGCCCGATCACGGGATCTCCGCTCGCGCCCAAGCCTCTCGTGATGCTCTTTCCGATACAGCGCTTGTCCGTCACCGGAGAGTTGGCGAGCGCTTGCTGGTCGGTGTTGATCGCCGTCAGGTGAACTCCGGCAGGATTCGACAGCATCAGCCGATCCACGATATTGGAGCCCGCGCCGCCGACTCCGACGACCTTCATTCGGATCCCGCCCGTTTCGCTCGAATCTGTATACAAATCGCTCATCCGCATTCGAAATATCTTATTGAAACAATCCCTTTAACTTGCCGAGAAAACCCGCTTCCTGGCCACCTTCTGCGTTCGATTTGTTTTGGTACTGAAGACCGAACTTCAAAAGGCCCAAAGCGACGCTATACTGGGATTTCCGCAAGTCGCCGGTAGCCATCGTTCCGTTGTCGCCGAGGCGAGCGGGAGCGCCGAAAACGTTCTCCGCGCATTGCTCAGTGTTTTTTAAATCCGTTCCGCCTCCACAAAGAATCACGCCGCCGGGCAATCGCTCCGACCGACCATAAGAGCCGAGCTTCTTCTGAACGACTTCGAAAATCTCCGTCATGCGAAGTTCGATGATCTTCTCGATGCTCCAAAGCGGGATCGGCCGATCGCCAATCTCGAAATCGTTGTTCAGCCAAACCTTTTCGCTCTTGTCCTTGTGCTCGACAATCGACGATCCAAATCGGCGTTTCAAGCTTTCCGCTTGGCCCAAACGCATCCGCAGACCAATACTCAAATCGTTCGAAACATGGTCCCCGCCGAGCGGAAAGCTCCCCGCGACCATGCATCGCCCATGCTGATACATCGCGTAATCCGTCGAGCCGCGGCCAATATCAATCACCAGACAACCGCTTTTCTTTTCTTCTTCCGAAGCCACGACCGAGCCCACCGCCAAGGCGGATAGAATTACGTCGTCCACGTGCAGATTGAAGCCGTTGATGATATGCATCGCATCGCCGATCTTTCGGCCATTTCCGTGCACCGTCCAATAGCTCGCTTCGAGCCGATCGCCCTCCAAATTCAACGGCTTTTCCACCAGACGATTGTCCAGCCGATAAGGGCGTCGCAAATGATGGATGACCGCGCGGTTGTCTCCGAGCTCCCTCCCTTTCGCTATCCCGGAAACCTGGTCGATATCCTCTTGCGAAACACGGCGATCCGGAGAAGTCACATTCACCGACGCTTCGCTCGGAAACCCGTCGATATCGCTGCCGCTGACCGCCAAATAGACGCCATCGATTTTTACCCCAGCTTGAGTCTCCGCCGAGAGAATGGCGGCGTGGGCGCAATCGCTCGCGTCGTGAAAATCGATGATGTCGCCCTTCAGAACGCCTTTCGACGAAGACTGCCCCATCCCGATGATGTTCAGACTTCGTCCTTCCACAATCTCGCCTAGCAAGACCGCAACCTTGCTCGTCCCAATTTCAATTCCAGCAATTACTTTGGATCTATACACTTCTGATTAGCGATTACGATTGGGTCTTAAAAAAGGAAATTCTATTGAACAACAGACGCTCTTGTAACGGGAACCTGCGTCTGCAAGGTCAAGTCAACTTTGTCCACGCGGCTCAGCGAGCGGCCCTTGTGGTAATCGATTATGTAGTCCAACTCCGCAAGCTGACGTCTAAAACTATTCGGGCTCGGTTCGAAAATCATCTCCCGCGCAAACCGGCTTTTCACCAAAATGTTGGGACTCTCTGCCAACGAGACAACTCTCCAAGATCGATACAAATGCGGCGCAATCGATTGGGCCTCGCTCAGCAGCTTCGCCACCATTTCCATTCCATCTATTGGTTCGAAGACGCCGTCTTTGCGCTTCAACCGAATTCCATCGAGAGACGGCAACGCCTTCACGCGTTTCGAATCGTAGCCGAATCCCTCATACACGACGCCTTCCCCATCCACGAGCAAAGTCACACGACCACGCTCAATGTCCGCCGCAAACACTTTCGCGACTGGCTCTCTCTCCTCGATCGTGATGAAAAGCGTGTCTGGAAATTGCCGAGCCAAGTCCGCCGAAACGATCTGCGGATAACTCTCAAGACGCTGTTTCATTTCCGCAAGATCGATGCCGAGCAAATCCAATCCCTCGCCATTCAAATCCAAGTAATCCAATATCCACTCATGCCCCAACGCATCGCTCTCCGTTTCAATGCTCTTTATCGGCAAGCTTCGCCCCGCCTTGCTCAAAACACTCGAGACATCCTCTGTCATGAGAAACGCCCTTGCCCCAAGCGCCAACGCCACAGCGAGGACTAGAAAAATCGCGGCTTTTTTGCATCGACCCAGAAGCATTCGCTTCAACGCGGTAGAGCTCATGCTCTTCGCTTTAACGTCTTGGTCTATGTCTTTCCACGTTCTCGACTGGCGAGCTTTTTTCTTCGCTTTTCTCGGGGCCATATCAACAAATTGAATACTTATTTTTAAATCTCAGAAACGCCGGTTCTACGAGCTTATTCAGCAGCTCTTCAAAACTCAATCCAGCCGCGCCAGCCGACATCGGCAACAGGCTCGTCGCCTTCATTCCCGGAAGCGTATTCACTTCCAGCACAAAGGGTTTGTCTCGTTCGTCGAGCATCAAATCTACACGAGCATAATCCCGACAATCGCACGAGAAATAGGTCTTCTTCACGACCTCTTTAACAATTTTTTCCAAAGTTTTCGGATACGGAGCCGGAGCGATATATTCCGTCATTCCTTTCGTGTACTTGCTGGCGTAATCGAAGGTCCCGGAATGTGGGCGAATCTCGACGATCTCCATCACCTCGCCATCAACAACGCCAACCGAAATTTCCTTTCCCACAATCAAAGTCTCAAGCATCCAATTATCGAATTCCAGCGCCGCAAACAGGCTCTCTAGCTCCGATTCCGATTGAGCGAATCCCAGTCCAACGCTGCTTCCTTGGTTGACCGGCTTCAACACAATCGAAGGCCCGAGACGCTCGAACACCTCCGCCACATCGGGCAAAGAGCCGCGGGAAAAAACGATTTGATCCGCCACCGGTAAGCCCGCGCGGGACAACACCTCCTTGGTCCGAACCTTGTCGAAAGTCAGCTCGCTACACGCCTTGCCGCAACCCGCGTATTCCACGCCGGCCTCGTCCATAAGAGACTGGAATTTCCCGTCTTCCCCGAAGGTCCCGTGCAAAGTCGAAAAAACGACGTGCCGCTCACGATCCAGAGACTCCGGCAACGCCTCCTGGTCTAGCTCGAAACGCTCGACTTCATAGATCGCCGCGAATGCCTCCGTTGCGGCCGCGCCCGAGTCGAGCGAGATTTCGCGTTCCCGCGATGTTCCCCCGCACACAACCGCGACTATCGGCTCGTTGCTCATGAAAGCGCCTCCTCCCAATCGCGACCGCACAGAAGCGCTTCAGGCTCAAGCTCGATAGACCGGCGATCTTTGACGACCCTTCTGGCAAGCCGAACGAGTTCGATCACATCCTCGCTCGTCGCGCCTCCGCGATTGATGATGAAATTTCCGTGCGCCTCGCTGATTTCCGCACCGCCAATCACAGTTCCTTTCAATCCGAGCTCCTCGATCAAACGCCCTGCCGAATCGTCTTTCGGATTTTTGAAAATGCAGCCCGCGCTCGGTTCGCGTGGCTGTGATTCTTTTCGCTTCGACTGATACACATCGATCTGCCTTCTCAAATCCGCTTCGTCCCGCCCCACCGCTTTCGATGCTAAAACGACATCCAATGCAACCGCCGTCTTCAGTTCCTCGCAGTGCCGATAGCCCACGCTCAATTCATCCGCATTCGCTTCGACCAAGACGCCATCCATTGTCAGATACCGCACGCTCTTGACCACGTCGAACATCCAGCCGCCCATCGCGCCTGCGTTCATCCTCAATGCGCCACCGACGCTGCCAGGTATTCCCTCGAGAAATTCGAATCCCTCCAGGCCTTCGCGACAAGCGACGCCGCAAAGTTCCTTGATACGCATTCCTGCTCCCACGCGGATTTCTCCGCCATCCAATCGCTCGAAACGCTTCCACGCAGGATGAGACAACCGTATCACAAGTCCGGGTACGCCGGTATCCGAAATTATCAGATTCGATCCGCGACCCAGCACGAAAACGGGAATTTTTCCCTCATCGCAAATCCTCAATGCCGTCTGCAATTCTTCAAGCGACGACGGTTCAAAGAACAATTCCGCCGCGCCGCCGACCCGCAAGGTTGTCTTGCTCGAAAGCGCTTCCTGTGAACGAATGCGACTTTGGAAACTCGCATTGCCAGCGATGCCCGCAAATAGCGAACCCCAACGAGAATCTTTCGACGCGAGACGTTCGACAAATCGACGCCCAATCGCATCCGTTCGACCCGCGCCCAAGAAAGCGATATTCAACTCCGAACCGCCCGAACACTCGTCCAGAAGAAGTTCGATCAACCGATCATCCGAGTCGACAAAATCGCAATGCGCAAACCTTTCTTGGCAAGCTCTCAGTAAATCCTCTCCGCTCCCGCCCGCTATAGGGCTCTCGGATGCCGCGTATACTTCCAGCAAATACACAAAGTCGAATTGCTTTAACGTGGCTGCCAATTCGCGCTTCATCGATTTCGTTCGCGAATAGCGATGCGGCTGGAATACGGCAATCGTCCGCGCCCCCGACACCGTCGACAACGCCTCCGCCATCGCGCCGAGCTCGGCCGGATGATGAGCGTAGTCCTCGATCACTTTCAGCTGAGGCGAGAAATATAAATAGCTTTGGCGGCGCTTGATTGGCGCGAAACAAACGTTCGCTTGGTCCGCGACTTCGAATCCCGCTTCGGTCGCAGCCTCGATTGCGAATTGCTGATTCTCTTGATTGAACCGGCCAAACCGATTCGAACCGCTATCCGAAGACGTTCCGACATCTGGATACAGAACCTTTCGATCGCCCAACGCCGCCCCAATCGATTCGCGCAGCGTTGTATTCAAAATCACAGGTCCCTTCGTTCGTTTCCCCAATTCCTCGAACACCCTCAAATACGCCGCCTCGTTTTCATAGCGGCTATGATGATCGTGATCCGCATTTAGAATGACTGTTATCTCCGGCGAAAAACGATCGATCGTCCCATCGCTTTCGTCCAATTCCGCGACGATCCATTCGGAATCGCTCCATCTCCCAGGAGCCTTGCCATCCGCGAACAATCCTCCAAGCAGGTAACTCGCCTGCTCTCCCGCGTTCTCCAATAAATCGATCAGCATTCCACAGGTCGTCGTCTTCCCGTGAGAGCCAGCGATCGCAATGAGTTTTCGTCTGGTCGCTAGCAAAGCGAGGCACTCCCCGCGACGCATCGTCTTCCAGCCTTTACGCGCTGCAAGCTGCAACGTCGGATGATCTTCTACTATTGCGGACGACCTCACGACAACCACTTCCTCTTCAAGCGATTCCAGACTGTCGCCCGAATCGATTTCGATATCGCTCGCACTAAGGAAACGCGCCGCGTCACCCGACAACGCCTCGTCTTCTCCGGTTACTATGCAGTTCGCTTGCTTCAAACACAACGCCAGCGGAAGCATTCCAGCGCCCGACACTCCGACTAGATGTAGTCGATGCGGAAATTCTTTAACTTCCTCGTTCATCGCGAAACAGCGACCTTCCCACCGCGCGTCGCATCTCGCGACGCGATGATTTCCTCCAAATCTTCAGCCATTTCAACCTGCGCCACGGCGCGATCCATCGCTTCCAAGTTCGCCTCGAATTGACGCAGTCTAGAATCGTCGTTGATAATCTCCATCACACGATCGAGCAACTCGCTCATCGAATAGTGCTCTACCGTAATGCAGCCGCCTTCCGATTCGAATCGTTGCGCGTTGAAATGCTGATGATTGTCCGCAGCATACGGATACGGCACAAGAATGGATGGCGTCCGACAGCGTTCGATCTCGGCAATGCTACCCGCTCCTGATCGGGATACCGCCAAATCCGCAGCGGAAAGCATCAATGCCATTTGGTCGCTGAATCCCAAAAAGAGCGACTTCACCGATCCGCCTTTTTTCGAAGGAGAAAGCGTCTCGCCTTCTCGTTCTCCGCCCAATCCCGTCAGGCACAAAACTTGGATTTCAGCCTCGGCGAGCGAATCCAATGTATCCTCGACCCACTTGTTCAGAGAGCGAGCGCCTTGACTGCCTCCAAAAACGAGAAGTAGTTTCCTGTCTGGATCGAAACCCAGCTCCTGCTTCGCCTGACTTCGCAAGATCTTCTTAATCTCCGATCGAACAGGCATACCCATGGATCGAATACGATCCGATCGATAAATTTTCATGGTGACTCCATGCGGCAAATACAGACGGTCTACAAACTTGCTGGCAAGACGTGTCAAGCGCCCGGGTATGCGATTCGCCTCGTGAATAACCACCGGTGTTTTGGAAAACTTACCCGCGAGCAAAGCCGGAGCGGACAGGAACCCGCCGAAGCCGACCACTACGTCAGGTTTCGTTTCCCGAATCTTCCGAGCGCAAAGACGAATTCCCGAAACTAGATTGCCTATGAATTTCAGGAACCTAACCGGCGAAAAGCTCAGCGCGCTTCCCGGTATCGACGCGTATTCAAACGCGCCGTACTTATTCACCAGCCGAGAATCCACTTGCTTGTTGCTGATTAGCAATTCGCATTTCCAGCCGCGCGAAAGCAGCTCTTCGGCGAGAGCGATGCCCGGCGACAGATGCCCTCCTGTTCCGCCGCATGCGATAAGAGCCCGCCTCATTGTCAGATCTCTTTCAGTTTTCGCTTCGAATCTTTCAACGCCGGCGTTCGCCATGCGAGGCTTGTATTCAAAATCATGGCAACGCATAAACCCATCACTAGAAAATTGGAGCCGCCGTAGCTTATGAAGGGGAGCGGAAGACCTGTCGTCGGCAAGGATCCGGTCACAACGCCGAGATTGATCAGAGCTTGCACGCTGATCGTGAGAAGACATCCCGAAGCTAAAAGAAATTGATAGGTATTGGGAGCTTTCTTGATATGCGCTGCGCCAGCGATAAACAGTGACATGAAAACCGCGACTACCGCCAAGGTTGCGATTAATCCGAACTCTTCGCCAACGATAGCGAAAATGAAATCCGTATGAGCCTCCGGGAGCGACCTCAGTTGTTGCCGTCCATTCCCCGGCCCGACGCCCTCTATCCCTCCAGCCGCGAACGCGAGTATCGCCTGCCACACCTGATAAGCGTCACCGGATTTGTTCCCCTCCAAGTCCATGACCGCAGTAAAGCGGCTTAAGCGTTCCGCGTCGAAAGAGACCATGATGGCTACCGATGCGAAGCCGATAAGCGCGGAAGGAATTAGATAAAATACATTGGTCCCCGCCAAAAAGAGAATGCAGAAGGAAACCATCGAGATGATCAAAGCCGTCCCCAAATCCGTCTGCATCATGATAAGCCCCACCACCAGGCCAATCGCCGAACATGGAATCATGAAGCCCTTCCAAAACGACTTCGATTCCTTTCGGATCAAACTGAAATAATGGGCTAGAAAAAAGACTAGGCCAATCTTCGCGAACTCCGCGATCTGCAGCCCGAAGGGACCGAAGCGAAACCAGCTCCGGCTACCATTGACGGTCGATCCTATTCCGGGAATCAAAACAAGAACCAAACCGACCACGCAAAGCGCATAGCCCACCCAAATGAACTTCCGAATCCACTCGAGATCCACCTTGAGCACAAGCAAGCCCGCAATAAAAGTGATGCCCATCCACATAGCCTGCTTTTCGATAATCAAATAGGGATCGTCCGCATCGACGGGTAAACTCGCGCTGAACAGAACCGACACTCCCAGGACAGCCAAAGCGAATACGCAAATGACGATCGCTATGGCCGGGTTTAAAATTCCCAGATGACCGGTGTGACTTTCTCTTAACTTGCGTTTCGCCATAGTCCAAGGATACCGAATACAATTACTCCTCGATCGGTATCACAGGTTGCTCTATCAAATCTTCATCCTGAAGAATATCATCCTCGTCGATAAGCTGGAGAGGCTGATCCTCCGGAACGACTTGACGCATCGGCTGGGGAGTTCTCTCAACCGGAGGCGCTACCGTTGGCTTAGGAGTAGCGGCCGCACGGGTCGCTACGCTGCTGGGAATGAATAGAGTTTGCCCAGGATTGATGCGCTGCGGATCTTGAAGATTGTTGTGAAGCATCAAATCCTTCGCAGTCACATTATAGCGTTCGCCAATTGAAAAAAGGCTGTCCCCCGGAGCGACTACGACCTGGAGCCCTTGGCCGCGACGCGCAAGCGGAGTGGTCGTTCTTCGGGCGGTCGGTATAACTAGTTTTTGGCCCACCTTAATCAGGTCGCCAGACAAATTGTTGGCCGCCTTTAGTTCGTTCAGCGTGACCCCTTGACGCGCCGCGATTTTCGACAAGACATCGCCGCCTCTAACCGTGTAGATTGTGCCATCGACTTTCGCCGGAACGGCAATCGCAGCCGGCCCTAAATCAGCGGCTCCACTCGGTCTTGGAATATTCAATACCTGACCCGGCTGAATGTTCACCGTCAAACCGGGATTCACCGAATGAAGATCGTCGCTCGTAATTTTGAATTTTTTAGAAATGCCCCAGAGGCTGTCGCCGCTTCTGACCGTGTATCGAATCATATCAGACACCGGATTTCGCGCGATAATGTCCGAAGGCTGATTGAACCCTCCGGATGAATTGCCCCCTAATGGTTGCAAAACGCCATCGTCTCGATTCGGCTGCTGCTGCTGCTGCGACCCCCCGGGTCGTGTCGGCTCAAACCGCTGCCGACTCGAAATCGAGGGAGTTTGCGTTTGGGCAACCAGGATCGTATCACCGGCATTGAAGCCGTTAATATCACTCGCTCGCGAATCGAATCCGCTAGAGTTCACCGTGGGCAGACCGGCGTTCGCGTCCTTGTTGGACCAGTTCACAATACCATTAGCGCCCGCCAGGGAAACCTGCTCATCACCCTGCTCGCCGCTTCCAACCCCGCTCATCATGTAGATGATCCCGAACACGACAATATGCGCTCCGGCAATCACTCCAAATCTTAGTAAATTCATGCTTCTATCCTTTCTCAAAAAATCAGTCATCGCTCTTCCTCTTTTCCATTTTTAAACCGTTAACGGCCTTTCGAAAAGCCTCTCCTCTTTTCTCATATCCTTCAAACATATCGAAGCTCGCGAAGCCAGGACTAAGTACCACATTATCTCCTGTTTTCGCCTTTTCCATGGCCATCGCCACGGCAGCCTCCATCGACTCGTGGACGAGGACCGGACAACCTTCGTTTCCAAGGGCCAATTCCAGCTCCTCCTTGGTTTCCCCGATCAATTCCGCGGTCTTAATCCGAGGAGCGAGACGCTGAACGAAACGCCCGACGTCCCCGCCCTTACGCTTCCCTCCGCCTATCCAAATCACCGGCTCCGGAAAGCGAGATAAGCCGCCGAGAGTGGCATGGAAATTCGTGGCTTTAGAATCGTTCCAGAATCGAATCCCGGAGATCTTATCCCAAAGCTCCATCCGGTGAGGGCTTTTAACGAAGGACTGCGCCGCATCCACCAATTCCTGCTCAGGCAGATTCAATGCCAGCCAAAGTTCTCTGGCCATCAAATAGGTATTCAGCTCCGGTCGCGTTTCGAAAACGCTACCCCGAATCCCAAGCGAATCGATATCGTCCCCTTCTGAGATCACGCAGGATTCGGGGAAATCAATGCCGATGCTCTTTCCATAATCATAGACCGAGCGGCCGATGAAGATAGATTCGCTACGGGCATTCACGATCAAATTGTATTTGCTCCTGAAATACGAATTCATCGACTCATGATGGTCCAAGTGATCTTCGTCAAAATTGGTCCAAAGCACGTGGTCCGCCTTCAACTCGCTAGTATTCTCAGCTTGAAAAGAGCTAACCTCGCATACCGCGATCGCTTCCGCATTGCAGCCCTTAGATAGCAACAAGGACAACGGCGAACCAATATTCCCGACCGCGTAAGATTCGATCCCAGCGTGCTGGAAGGATTCATTCAAAAAGGATACGAGCGTCGTTTTTCCATTGGTGCCGGTTACCGCAATCACTGGCCCTCGCCACAACGCGGCTCCCAAATCGAATTCGGGAACCATGAGGCAACCGGCTTCTTTCGCGGCGCATATCCAAGGATGGTCGCCACGAAATCCAGGACTGTAAATGATCAGCTCGAACGCCCTAGCAATCTCCAAATTGAAAATCGTTTCGCAATCTTCTTTGCCCAACTCATCGAAGACGGTCGCCTCGCCTCCAAGGTGACGAATCAACGACTTCGCTGCAAGTCCGCTCAAGCCTCCCCCAAACACGCCAACCGGGCGCTGTATGCTCCGGTCTAGCCACTCTGGAATCTGTTCGATCGATGGCATCATCTTAACTTCAATGTCGCCAATCCCGC
>JAJFLS010000047.1 GCA_021772595.1 Opitutales bacterium | reverse complement strand
CATACGAAGGACAGGACAACTATCTGTACTTTGGGCTGACTCTTGGAAGCGAGAGTTCTGGGCAGTCCATTGGCGGATTGATCCGTTACGAGATTTCTGGAGAGTTGATCGAGTACAGCTATCTTTCGCCACCGGATTTTCCAAAATTCGTTTTTGGAATCGCCCAAACCGTGGACGGCGATTTCTGGATGGGAGGCCGTTCGTTGCAGCACAAGTCGGGCGATTCTTTCTACGAACCGGTGGAAAGTTTCCAGTCCTATGTCGTGGATAACGTTGTGGTCGATTCCGAAGGCACCTTGTGGGTGGGCGATTGGCGAGCGGGGATCTCTCGGTTCGATGGACAAGATTGGGAGCGATTCGCGGTTTCCGAGGGCCGGACCCGAAATGAGTTGGTATCGCTTTTGGCGGGGAAAAGCGTTCCTGGAGTTTGGGCTGCGACCCGAGAAGGGATTAGTCGGTTCGATGGAGTTTCATGGAGCCGGCATACTCGATTGCCGGAGCTGAGACTCCAACGGGAAGGCGGCCGCCTGCTGGAATCGCCCGATGGAAACCTCTGGATTAATTCGGCTCCGCGGTCCTGGAATTTCAATTTGGAGAAGGATCCGATCGAAGAGGGGATTGAGTTTAAAACCGTACGCTATACGGCGGATACGTCCCCTCCCGAAACCAGTATTGCTCGGTATCAAACGAAACTGCCGGAATCGGGCAGCGCTTATTTCGAATGGTCTGGCATGGACAAATGGTCTCGCACTTGGAAAGACGATCTGGAATTTTCGTACCGATTGAATGATCGGGATTGGACGCCGTTTCAACAAGCGACCCAGGCCTCGATCCCATCATTGAGCGCGGGTGACTATCGGCTCGAAGTTCGCGCGCGCGACGCGGATTGGAATATAGATGCGACTCCTGCTGTTGTCGATTTCACGGTTGTACCTTTTCTTTGGAAGCGTACCTGGTTTCTGGTTACGGTCGCCGTAGCGATCGGAATCATTATTGGGTTGGCTTATCTACTCGTGAGGACTCGAGTTAGACACTTGATCGCGATCGAGGAATTCAAAATCGATTTCTTCACCAATATCTCTCACGAGCTTCGCACGCCATTGGCGGTAATCTTGGGGCCACTTGAAAGCCTTCTTCGAAACGATGTCGGCGCTAAGGTGAAGGATAAGCTCGAGATGGTTTACCGGAACGCGCGAAAGATGCAGGGCTTGGTGAACCAGCTTCTGGAGTTTCGGAAAGTGGAGCTCGGCAAGCTGAAGTACGAGCCCGTCCGTTCGGATATCATTCTATTTCTCAAGGATTCTATCTATGCTCACGCCACTTTGTGGGAAAAGAAGAACCAGCGTTTTCGGCTCGATTGCGCGATGGACAATGCTCTTTGCTGTTTCGATCCGGATAAGCTGCAGCACATTCTGGGCAACCTCTTGTCCAACGCGATTAAGTACACCCCCGAGGGCGGCGAGATCGATATTTCGATCGAGATAGTTGCTTCCTCCCGCGCGAAGCATTCGGAGCGGGAACTTCGCTTGGAAGTTGTCGACACTGGAGTAGGGATAGACTCGAGCAGGCAAGAGCTTGTCTTTAAGCCGTTTTATCGAGCGCAGGACCATGATCGGGAGCACGTTGGCAGCGGTATTGGACTCGCGTATACGCATGAACTGGTTGCGCTTTGGGGTGGAAGTATCTCTGTCGAAAGTCCGGTTTCGGGAAATGGGAGTTCTTGTTTTGGAACCCGCTTTTATGTCAGCTTGCCTTTAGTCGAGGACGATAGCGTTTCCGAGATTGTGGAAACTACAAGTCTGGCTGCGGAATCGTTTATTGAGCACCCGGCGGCGATTGCCGAAGGTTCCGATGAGAACGGAGCTGAAGAGAACGATGACTCGTTGGCCAATGCCGAGCGGTCGCGTATCCTGATTGTGGAGGACAATTCGGATTCCCGCATATTTCTCGAAAGCGAACTTTGCGACTCGTATGGCATTTTGACGGCGGTTGATGGGGAGTCCGGATTCGAAGTGGCGTTGAACGGTTTGCCCGATCTCGTGCTTACGGATTTGATGATGCCCAAAGTTGATGGATTGGAGCTGTGCGCTCGACTGAAAACCAATGCGGAAACGAGCCATATTCCGATAATGATGCTGACCGCGCGCGTGTCCGATGAATACAGACTCAAGGGGATCGAGAACGGGGCTGACGACTATTTCGCGAAACCGGTGAACATGGAAGTGCTCCGGGCTCGGATCGAAAGCCTGCTCGAATCCCGCCGCAGACTGCGTGAGCGTTTTACGCGTCAGATCATTGTTCAACCCAAAGAAATTACGGTAACGTCCGCCGACGAGATGATTCTCACCAAAGCGATCGAGGTGGTAGAGGAACACATGCACGACGAGGATTTCGACATCGATGCCTTTGCTGGGATGATGGGCATGGCGCGAGCGTCTCTGTATCGGAAGTTGAGCGCGATCGTTGGGCAGCCGCCCTTTAAGTTCATTCGTTCCATTCGCTTGAAACGCGCTGCTCAATTGCTTGAGTCAGGAAGCCTGAATGTGAGCGAAACGATGGAACGCGTCGGGATTTCGGGAATCAGCTATTTCGGAAAGATCTTCAAGGACGAGTACGGCGTTTCTCCGTCTGAGTATCGAAAGCGTTTTGAGCGTTCGAGTTCCGATAAGAGCCGAAAATTGGTCCCATAAGGCATTGAGGGCAAAGGC
>JAJFLS010000460.1 GCA_021772595.1 Opitutales bacterium | reverse complement strand
CGCCGCTGTCGATCTGCGCTCCAAGGGTGCTCAGCTGTTCTTCAGGTAGCGAATCGATCAGCCCCGTCATCAACGCGCCACGCACGTTCGGGTTGCGATCGACCGACATTAGAAGTCCGTCATCATCTCCGTACCGAGCTACTAGATACACGCCTTTGGCTTTCACCGTATCTCCGATCGCCTTGAGCGCAGACTGCTCCTCGACGCTGCACAATCCGGATCCGACAATCGCGATACCATCGCCTTTCAACAATTCGCTCGCTTTCGCGATCGCGTCTTGAGCGCACATCTCGACGCCATCGACGACGCACTTAGTCAAACGGTCCTCGGCTTCGACGATATTGTAAAGCTCGCGGCCCGAGTCCGTCATCCAAGTGTCGTTCACCGCGTCATTGCGACGCGGCTTGATTCGATAAATCTTTCCTTCGCGGGCGGAAACCACCGTGTTCGCGCCGACGCTTGTCTCGAAGTCGATACTATTGCTTTCCTTTAGAAACCAGACACGCATCTTGAAACGAAAATCGGTACTGGTCAACGCGCCTACCGGGCAGATATCGACCGTATTCAGAGAATAATTATTCGCCAGCTCTTTTCCAGGGAAGCAAGTCAATGTTGAATAACTGCCTCGATCCGTAAAGCCGAGCACGTCGTCTTTCGCTACCTCCCTGCTAAAACGGATGCAACGCGAACAAAGCACGCAACGCTCGTCATCAAGCGTCACTCTAGGGCCGAGACGCGTCCGCTTGGGTTTCACGTTCTTTTCCTCGATGAAGCGGCTGTATCCACGTCCGTGAGCCGACGAGAATTCCTGAAGCGTGCATTCGCCTGCCTGATCGCAAATTGGGCAATCGAGCGGGTGGTTCACCAGCAGAAATTCCGTCACCGCTTCACGCGATTTCAGCGCCTTCTCAGAGTCCGTCTTGATGTGCATTCCCGGAGCCGCCTTGGTGCCGCAGCCAATAGCCGGACCCGGCATCCACATGATTTGCGGCGTGCCGTCCTCGTTGAGAAAGGGCTCACCAGTCGCACGATCGCGGCCGGGCATACCCAGCTCGACGAGACACATACGGCAGTTGCCCGCGACTGTCAGTTTCGGGTGGTAGCAGTAGTGCGGGATCTCCTTGCCGAGCATCGCGGCCGCATCGACCATGTTCGTGCCCGGCGGCACTTGGAGATCTTCGCCGTCGATGTTGACTGTTATCAGATTGTCTTTGTCTGCCATTAAGAGATTAGCGGTAAATTTCTATAGATTGCACGCGAGCTCCTTCGCCGCCGTTCGGTCCACGTCCGCATGACTGTGCCGTTCTGCGAACTCGCGAAATTCCTCTTCGAATTTCTTAATGTAGCTCTGGACCGGCCATGCTACCGCGAAACCGAACGCGCAAATCGTGCGGCCTTCGATTTGGTCGGCCACCGATTTCAACAGATCGACATCTTCCGGACGCGCTTCGCCGTGCACCATCCGCGTAGTGATTTTCTTGAGCCAAAGCGAACCTTCGCGACAAGGCGTGCACTGCCCGCAGCTCTCGTGCGAATAGAACGCCATCAGGTTCGCCAGCGCCACAGGAATTTCGACTGTATCGTCGAGAACCATCATGCCACCCGAGCCCGACATCGAACCCGCCGCCGCAATTCCGTCGTAATCCAACGGAATGTCCTCGATTCCCCAATCGTATTCGGTGCCGTCGCGATCCTTGCCTTTGAAGCGCTCTCCGTTCTTGAGGATCTTCATCGACGAGCCGCCGGGAATGACCGCCTTGATCGTCCGCCCATCTTTTGGGCCGCCGCAAATATCATAGATGAGTTCGCCCAGAGTGATCCCCGCCACTTCGTAGTAGCCCGGACGCTTAACTCCGCCGGAAACGCACCAGATCCGCGTACCCGTATTATTGGGACGCCCGATATTAGCGAATTCGCCAGCGCCCATTTCGAGGATGTGCTTAACGTTGCAGAGCGTCTCGACGTTGTTCACGATCGTCGGACACATGTAGAGACCGAGAACCGCCGGAAAGTAAGGAGGCTTGATCCGGGGATTCGCGCGCTTGCCTTCGAGGGATTCGATAAGCCCGGTTTCTTCGCCGCAAATGTAGGCCGCGGCCCCGCGATGCACGACGATGTCGCAACTGTATCCAGATCCTAGTATGTCGTCTCCAACGAAATTCTTTTCTTTCGCTTCCTTGATCGCTTGATTGAGAATCTCCGCGCCCTTGGGCATCTCCTCGCGAATGTAGATGAACGCCTTGGCGCATTCCGTCGCGAAACAGGAAATGATGATGCCCTCGATTAGCTGATGCGGATCCTTGTGCACAATCTGCCGATCCTTGAAAGTGCCGGGCTCGGATTCGTCGCAATTGCAAATCATGTAGACCGGCTTGCCCGACTTGCGATCGACGAAACTCCACTTGATACCCGCCGGAAATCCGGCGCCGCCGCGACCGCGAAGCTGGGAATTCTTCACCTCTTCGCAGATGTCCTTCTTTTCCATGGTGACCGCTTTCTTGAGCGTGTCATAGCCGCCATGTTTCATATAGCAGTCGATGTCCGGAGTGTAGCCCGGCTCGTCTGCGTACTTAAGAATGATGCGGTGTTCTTTCGGATGTATTGCCATCGTGACTACGCTTGTACCGCCTCCGCTTTGATTCTGTTGCAAATCTCTTGGGCCTTCGCTTCGTCGAGGTTCTCGTAAAGCTCGTCGTCCACCAGCATGACCGGACCCGATCCGCAGCTCGCCAAGCACTCGGCGAACTCGATCGTAACTTCGCCATCGGGCGAGATTCCGTTCAGCTTCGTGTCGAATTCCGAGAGCATTCGGTCGCATACTTTAGCCCCGCCCGACATCGCGCAGGACAAGGTCCGGCACACCCGGATGTGGCGTTTGCCGATCTTATGCTGACGGAAGAACGGATAGAAGGTGATGACCGAAAGCACGTTGATCGGCTCCATCCCCAGCTTCTCCGCAACCCACTCCGCCGCCCCGTTGGAGAGGAGGCCTTGATCCTTCTGGATCGCGTGGAGCAAAGGCATTACCGCGCTGCGCTTTTCCGGATACTTCGGAATCGCTTCTTCGATTTCAGCTAGCGTTTCTGGCTTCAGATTCATTAATTAAATTAAGAAGTAAAAATTAAGAAGTAAGAAGTAGCTTTGCAGAACACTTGTTCGCCGAATGCTCCAAATTCATAATTCATCTGTCGCATTCTCCCATGACGAAATCCAGGCTTCCCAGAATCGCGGATACATCGGAGATCATCCCGTCGACGCAAACTTTCTCTAGGACGCTCAAATTATTGAACGACGGCCCGCGAATCTTCATCCGATAAGGAACGCCGCCACCTTTTGACACGATGAAGAAGCCGAGCGCTCCTTTCGGATTTTCCGCTTCGAAGTAGACTTCTCCTGCCGGCATGTCCGGGCCCTCGGTCGTGATCATGAAATTCTGAATCAGTTCCTCCATCGACGTAAGTACTTTATCCTTACGGGGAGCGAAAATCTTCTTCGCGTCTTCGGCGTAGAACGGGCCGCCCGGCATCTTGGCAATCGCCTGGCGGACAATGCGGACGCTCTGGCGCATCTCTTCCATTCGAACGGTATAGCGATCGTAGCAGTCACCGTTTTCGCCGAGAGGCACTTCGAAATCGTAGTTCTCGTATCCGCTGTATGGAGCGTCGCGACGAAGGTCGAGGTCGACGCCCGAGCCGCGCAGATTCGGTCCGGTCAATCCGTACGAAAGAGCGTCTTCCTTCGAGATGCTCCCGACATCAGCCGTGCGGTCGAACCAGATCCGGTTGCGCGTGAGCAGCGACTCCACGTCGTCGAGAAGCGGGAGAAATTCGTCGCAAAACTTGAGCACGCGATCCATCCACCCATCCGGCATGTCACGCGTGACGCCGCCGATACGCGAGTAGCTTGTAGTGAAGCGCGCGCCGGTCAGCTCTTCGAAGAGCCGGTAGAGCTTCTCGCGCTCGGTGAAGGTGATCATGAATACGGTCAGCGCTCCGACATCCATCGTATACGCGCCGAGGCCGAGCAAGTGAGAGGAGATCCGGGCGAGCTCGCTCGTAACGACGCGAATTCCTTGGCAGCGCGCCGGAACTTCGAGGTTGGCCAGCTTTTCAACGGCCATAGCGTAGGCGGCATTGTTCGCCAGCGGAGCGAGATAGTCCAGCCGATCGGTGTAAGGAACGAACTGGTTGTAAGTCATGTTTTCGGCGATCTTCTCGTCGCCCCGATGAAGGTATCCAATAACTGGATCGCACTTCTTGACGATCTCGCCGTCGAGATCGAGGTTCAGCCGTAGAACGCCGTGAGTCGACGGATGCGACGGCCCCATGCTGACTTCGAGATGCTCTGTCTCGAATTCCGCGGAAGCTGCAGCAACTTTGCTGCCGGAATCAGGAGCAGTGTATTCGGTCGTTTCGGTGGACATGAGTGGAAAGACAGTAGGAAAAATTCTGAAAAAAGGGATGGACTGCGGGCGTCTAGGATTCGGGTTTCTCGTTTCCCTCGTTCCAGCTCTCGTCTTTGGCGTTCGGCTCGCGCTTGGTTTCGAAACTGGAATGTTGAGCGACGAATGGCCCTCCGGCCATCGGGGCGGGTTTCACTTTAACTCCCGTGTTGGCAGCGATTTCAGGATCGGAAATCTCGTTCTCGAAACCGGCGAGCGGAAAGTCTTTCCGCAGCGGATGGTGCGGGTACTCGTCCCACATGAGAATGCGGCGCAGATCAGGATGGCCCTCGAAACGGATGCCCATCATATCGAAGGTTTCGCGCTCCATCCAGTTAGCGCTTTTGAAGAGCTCCGTGACGCTCGGCGCGACAGGGGATTCGTCATCCTGGCAATCGGCCGCCACGCGCACATAGGTATGCGATTTGGACGAAAAAAGATGGTAGACGACGGTGAAGCGCGGCGAAGTTTCCAGGCCGTTGTCGATCGCGGTCGCGTCCATCAGAGCGTCGAATCCATGGTCGTCGTGGAGCGCTTTCAGCATGGCCGCGAGCGAGTCGATCGGGCAATTGAATGCCGGCCAGTCTAGGGAATCTCGTTCTTCCAAGTCAACGCACGTTTCTTGGAGAGCGGATTTAAGATCTTGAGCTATCATCGAGGAAAGAGAATCAGCCTTTGAGCAGGTTTTTTGCGGAGTGTTCGGTCGATACTTTCTCCTGCAACTTTATAAGAGCGTCGAGCAGCGCTTCCGGCCGAGGCGGACAGCCGCTGACATACACGTCCACGGGGACGATCCTGTCCACTCCTTGCAGCGTGGCGTACGAGCGGTACATTCCGCCCGACGACGCGCAAGCTCCCATTGCAATCACCCATTTCGGATCCGCCATTTGGTCGTAAATGCGGCGCAAGGCGGGCGCCATCTTATATGTCACCGTGCCCGCGACGATCATCACGTCGGACTGGCGCGGCGAAAAGCGCATGACCTCAGCTCCGAAGCGAGAGATGTCGAAGCGCGATGCTCCGGCCGCCATTAGCTCGATCGCGCAGCAAGCCAGACCCATCGGCATCGGCCAAAGGGAATGCGTGCGGATCCAATTAATTACAGCATCGGCCTTGGAGACGATCACGCCGCCTTCGACTTTGCTGTTGTAACTCAAATCTTGATTGGAAGAGACCATTTTTGCGGGAACGCTAGGAACGGACGACGGTAAGCGGGGCCATTCAACATGCAAGCGGGATTTTGCAGAAATCGCGACGACTTGAAAGCGTCCCTAAATCGCGCCCTCGGAAGAACTGACGCCCGGATCTTGAGACACTTAGACGGCCCCGATGGCGGGCGCTCGAGTCGCGGGAAAAAGATTGAGTTTTCGATTGCGCAGGCGGCGATCTTTCCCCATTCGTCTCACCCTTCAATTTTTACCACGGAGAGATGTCTGAGTGGTTTAAAGAGCACGCTTGGAAAGCGTGTGTGCAGGTAACTGTACCGCGGGTTCGAATCCCGCTCTCTCCGCCACTTAAATTAAAAAGGAAGAAGGCAGAATTAAGAAGTGATGTTCT
>JAJFLS010000459.1 GCA_021772595.1 Opitutales bacterium | reverse complement strand
CGGCATGGGCGGCGTTTTCCCGGCAGGCCTGCATATCGGCTACCTGAATCGACTCCGCCCGGGCGCCAGCGGCATGTTTCACGATGGCACCGTGACCCTAGACAATCGGCTTTCCAGCCTTACCGAAGTCGCGGTTCTTATCGCGATTGAAGAAGCCACCGAATGACGCTGTTCTCCCGATATCGATGGCTCATCATTGCCGCGAGCCACTACGCGATCCTTTTCGTGTTCGCCCAGATCAATCACTACATCAGCCCCTTCGGTATCAACATCCTGATTACGGGAATGCTGCTTTCGTTCAGCTCTCTCGTCCTCAACCATACGCAAGGCGCGCTTTCGATTATCCCAGTCGCGCTTTATCTGGATAGCATTTCGCCGCTACCGTTTGGCTCGTCACTTATGATTCTCATCGGACTTCACTATTTGATTGTGGGCCTCCGCTACCAATTTCGTCGCGAGTCGGAAGGAATCAGTATGGCCGTCTCTCTCATCGCGAATTTCGCGATTCATTTGCTCTACAGCATTTTCGCCATAACCTATCTCGGAATCGAAGGACTCGATTCGATTCAAATCGTATTGAACCTAATCGTCAGCGGATTGGTCATAGGTCTTTTGAACACCGTCTATCTAAGAACGCAGATCGAATTACTCAGCTTATTTGGCATTCAAATAGCCCAAGAGCAACGTCAAGCGCGATGAATCAACAAGAGAAAATAAAGTACCAGTCACGCCTCTGGATATTTTACGCATTGCTCGGCTGCCTGCTTCTGACTTTATACGCCGGACTCTTTTATCGTCAGCTCATTGAGAGCGAATCCCATAGAGAGAGTGAGAAGATCCAGAACCACCGCCGCATCCTCACTCCGGGTCCTCGAGGGAATATCCTGGATCGCGAAGGACGCCCGCTAGTCGCCAATCAATCCAAGTTTTCCGCCGTCGTCTTTCTCTCGGATGGCCCCGTTCAAAACGCCTTCAACAATCACTACCGAAGCATGGTCCGCGACTACCGAGACCAAGGTAAAACAATCGAGAACTACGGGAAACTGCGCATTCTTTCACGAGCGATGGTGCTTCAGAGCTACCTCAAGGACGTCAACTTCCTGCTCGGCCGCGAGGAGGAAGTCGATGCCGAAGCGGTAACGCGCCACCTATACGTCAATCCCCTGCTTCCTTATCCGCTCCTCGACAATCTTACCCGAGAAGAATTCGCCATCCTGCTTGAATCGCTGCCAGTCGAGTCTCCCGTTCAAGTCTACGTTTCGACGATGCGGCAGTATCCCTACGAGAACGCAGCCGCTCACCTTATCGGCTATGTGGGGCACAGTCAGCTGGAAGTCGAAAGCGACATGCCCGGGTCTGACCTAAAGACCTTCGCCTCCAAAGGCTCTTATGGCCGGAATGGTGTCGAGAAGGGATTCGACGAGCTCTTGCAAGGAAAGACCGGCTCGGAAATTTGGGTCGTCGACCCCAGCGGCTACCAAGTCGAGCCGATTCAGCGCAAGTATCCCACGCAAGGTCAGGATCTTTATCTTTCGATCGACATCGACCTTCAGTTAGCCGGTGAACGCGGCTACGATCTTTACGGCGACAAAGGCGCTCTCGTGGCCATCGACATCGAGAAAATGGAAGTCCTGGCGATGCTCAGCAGACCGGACTACGATTTAAACTCCACTTCGCCATTCATATCCAACACGGTTTTCAAAGAGATCAGTGACAACAAGGCTTGGCAAAACAAAGCCCTTGCTGGACTCTACCCGCCCGGGTCTCCCTTTAAGCTTATCACCGCCATCGCTGGGCTCAAATCCGGTGTGATCAACCCGACGACGATTCTTGAGTGCGACGGCAGTCATCGCGTCGGTGGTAGAAATTTTCCCTGCATGGGCGTACACGGCGAGATCGATCTACGGACCGCCATCGAAAAAAGCTGCAACGAGTACTTCTACCGCGTCGGTGTAGCCACCGGCGTCGACAACCTAAGTCGTGAAGCCATCTATCTCCGCCTAAACGAACCCACCCACATCGATCTCCCCAATGAAACTTTCCGCATGCTCACACCCTCACGCGAGTGGAAGAAATCTAGAAGAGGCGAGCCCTGGTATCCGGGTGACACCGCCAGCCTGTCCATCGGCCAAGGAGCCCTGCTCGTAACGCCGCTCCAAATGGCCATGACAGTCGCATCTGTCGCGAAGAACCAAGTCTACTCCCATCCGAGCATTCTCAAACAATCACCCAAGCAGCTCGCCCTGCGCCCTGCGCCCAAGCCGCTCGGGCTTCCGCCTGATGTTCACAAAGCGATTCTCGAAGGTATGGACCGTGTCGTCAGCCGAACCGGAACAGCAGGAAGGGCTATCGTCGAAGGAGTCAACATCGGCGGCAAGACCGGCACGGCTCAGATCAACAACGGCAAACTCGAGCTCGCTTGGTTCGTCGGGTTCGCGCCCGTCGAAAATCCGAAGATTGCCGTGGTCGCGCTCGTCGAAGGCCAAGTCCTTAATCAGAGTTTTGGCGGAGGTGTCTATGCCGCTCCGATGGCGCGATACATATTCGAGGCTTACTTCGAGAAACATCCCGAGTACTTGAGCCCGACCGAAGAAGCCGAACCTATAGCCAGCGTCGCGCTTCCTTAAATACGATCCGCGGATTGGCCCACGTTTCCTTCCGGCCAAAACGTAGCCGATTGAGGTTGGCGATCACCGCCTCGCGTTTTTCAGGAATCGATTTCGCCTTTGGACGTTTTTGTTCGGCACGGCGCAGTAGCTTGCTTGCTTTGCGGCGAATCGGATCGCCCCGCTTGAATGGAGCCAAAATCAGCTCGCGATAATTCAAGGCCAGATTCCTCTGGAAGAGCAACGCGCTCACCGCGATAATCAACGAAGAACTGGTGTAGTAGAATTTTGTCATGCTCCACGGCGCTACGATCCAAGCGTAAATCTGCATGGCCGCGCGAGTCGACCACTCTTCCGCTACCTGAATGTACGCCAGAAAAAAATCTCTCAGTTGAACGGCCGCTGCCTTCTGAGCCTGTTCATCGAAATTCACAACCCGGCGGTACCACAACATTCGCAAACTATCCACGTAGGCCAGCGAAGTGGATTCCCCCGCTTGCGAATCAATCTGAACCGTCAACTCGGGCGTCGTCGGCAAGCCCGAACCGGGAGTCGGGTCCACTCGAACCCAACTGCCTTTGCCATCATATACCTCGCACCACGCGTGGGCGTCCGAATTCCTCACCATATAGTATTTCTCGAAGGTGTTCCAGGCGCCTCCCTTGAACCCAACCACCGCTCGAGCTCGATAGCCCGCGGTACGCAACAACAGGATTAGCGAGGAAGCGAAAAACTCGCAATGCCCGTCCGATCCTGAACGTATCCAGCGTACTACCGGGTCCTTGATATCGGATACTTTCGGAAGATTAACGCTCAGGGAATAATCGTGAGTATCATCCAAGTATTCAGTTGCTCGAGACGCGAATTCCACCGGACTCAATTTCGAACCTCCCGAAATCTCATCGGCTACCAATTTTAAATACGCACGATCAACGGAGTCATCCGGCAATTCCAATAACGTGTCAGGGTAGACCGCTTCCGACAAACGGCCATTTTCTCGCGCGCGCTGTCCAAGAGGTTCGAAGTATTCTCTATCGTATACATCAGGAATGTCGGCGGTGAAATTCACGCCTTCCATCTGATAGGAAACCATCTTGCTGGGAGTCTCCTTTAGCGAAAACACATGCATTTGCGGGCCGACACTTAGGTCGTCTAAATTCGTATACGTGAACTGCTTGAACGATCCCAGCGAAGGCAAATACTTGCTCACTCCCGGTTCCATGAAAAACGTCCAACGATCGCGAGCAATGGCGCTGGGAGATTCAGCGAAGCGTCGCTCACGCCAATATCGAATCGCGTGATACGGAGAGGATGTGCTCTCAGCCATAGCCTCTTTGAGAGCCGTCGAGAGCGAGAACGTCCCGTTTCGGTAAGCGTCCAAAGCGAGCATTCGCCAGTACGGCGTAGCTGGAACGAAATGCTCTCCCTCGACATCGACTCGCAAGGCGACTCCTTTTTCGTTCTTGATATTTGTCACCTCCCCCAAGCTGATGTTTTCGCTAAAGCCCGTGAGCGAAGCGGCAGACTTCATATTGAAGATGTTCACCCGGTCTTCCACGTTCACCCGTGGAATGATCTGAAAGGCGATGGCTGCGATCCCGAGAAGAGAGCCGAACATGGCCGAACCCATCGCCAGATTTCTGTAGCGAATAACTTTGGCAAGTTGCAACCACCCAAGATCGTCATCCCAAGCATGTGTACCAGAAACTTCCTCGCTATTCCCTTCTGCCTTATTCTCGAGCAGTGTCCCTATAGAAAGAAAAGCGATTGCCAGTCCAGCGAAAAAGAGTAGCAGCAATCCAAATACAAGCGAAGCGGTTAGCATCCCGGCCATGACGAGCAAGAACAAGCAGAGCAAAACCAGTTGCATCTCTTCGCGGCGCTTCGCGTGGTTCAAGGCGCGATACAGAATTAGCCATGTATTCAAATTTAGCAGAGCGGGCACGGTTTCCTTTGCGAGCACGTCGATCGAAACGAGCGGGATGATACTCAACGCGAAAAGCTTCCAAATGATCGGAGGCG
>JAJFLS010000458.1 GCA_021772595.1 Opitutales bacterium | reverse complement strand
GTCGGGCGATGGATTGAGAAGATATTTCGATCCGGGCAAAGGAGCGTAGTTTTTGCCGATGTCCTGGCTATCCAGATACACCATGAATTGACCGCGGTAGTAGATCGGCCGCCAGCCAGGGACGGGCTCCGCGTCTTCGGGCCATTCCGCGTTGACGGCGAGCGAAAGCGAATTGAGCTTGCCGACGATGGTCGACTCGCTGTCCGGCTCTATCCGTACGGCGATCGAGCCTTCAGCGAAAAGCGCGGCGCCGGGCGCGGCGAGAATGAGAAGCGAGAGGGCCTGTAGGATTCGGGTTGATTTCATAGGTTTTTGTCGTGTTGAAAGAGTTTCCGGATCTCTTTTTTCTGAAGAATGATGCCGACTCCTTTGGCGATGCCCTTGATGCTGTAGGTGCCGATCTGGTAGCGTTTGAGGCGTTTGACATCGTAGCCGAGGGCGGTGAAGAGTCTCCGGATCTCGCGTTTCTTGCCGTGGTGCATGGCGATGTCGATTTCCTTGGAGGAGTCTTTGGTCTGGTTGCCGAGTAAGGTGACTTCTTCGACTTTCAGTCGCTCGCCTTCGAAGGTGATTCCCTTGATAAGCTTGATCGATTTGCCTTTCGGAAACGGCTGCTTGAGGGAAACGTGATAGCGTTTCACCACCAGGCTGGAGGGGTGCATGAGTTTGTTCGCGAGATCGCCGTCGTTGGTCAGGATGACTAGGCCTTCGCTGTCCTTGTCGAGCCGACCGGCGCAGAAAAGGCGGATCGTGGCGTAGTCTTTGGGGATCAGGTCGAAAACGGTCCGCTCGTTGTGCGGGTCGTCGTTGCTGCAGATGAAGCCTTTGGGCTTGTTGAGGGCGAACACGATTTGGCCCTGCTTGCGGTGCCGGATTTTCTGGCCTTCGAAGACGACTTCGTCGACGCCCGGCTCGATCTTATCGCCGATCTGCGCGGTCTTTCCGTTGACGGAAACGGATCCCTCTCGGATGTGTTCCTCGGCAGCGCGCCGGGAGCACACGCCCATATCGGCGAGATATTTCTGAACGCGCAGTGGTTTGTCAGTAGAAGTCATGGTGAAGTTCGGCCGATCCCGAGGAAACTCGGGCCATGGGCGATTGGCTCTTGAACAAGGCCATCGCCGCAAGCGCAAACAGAGAATCGCGGATCGTGGAGACGATAAAGAGAAAGAGGGCGAAAGAGGGCAAGAGCAAGACGGGCCGAAGTGTGTGAAAAACCTAGAAAACTTTCGTTGCTTATCTGTTTTCGAGCGATAGGACTGTTCGATCATAGTCTGAAAGGGCCGTCTGATTGGCCTTTCGGCTTATCCTTCTTATCTAGAGAATATGAGTCTTACCTTTGATAATAAAGTGGCGCTGGTGACAGGAGCGGGTCGGGGAATCGGCCGCGCGATCGCCGAAGAATTGGGCAAATCGGGGGTCACCGTGATCTGCGTTTCGTATTCCGAGTCGTCCTGCGGCTCCGCTGCCGAGGCTATCAACGCAGCAGGAGGCAAGGCAGTCGCGAAAGCGGTGGACGTGGCGGATTCCGCGGCGGTCGCTGCCGCAAGCGAGGAGCTGGTGGCCGAGTACGGGAATATCGACATTCTGGTCAACAACGCGGGGATCACGAAAGACAACCTCCTCTTTCGCATGTCCGAAGCGGACTGGACCAACGTGATCAACACCAACCTCAACAGCTGCTTCCGCTGGGTGAAAGGGCTTGCCCGACCGATGACCAGCAAGCGCTGGGGACGGATCATCAATATTTCGTCCGTATCCGGTATTATGGGCAACGCGGGACAAACGAATTACGCGGCGGCGAAGGCTGGCATGATCGGGTTTACCAAGAGCCTCGCCAAGGAGTTGGCCTCGCGCAGCGTGACCGTGAATTGCGTGGCTCCGGGATTCATCAAGACCGATATGACCGCCAAAGTGGCGGACGCCGCTCTCGACAAGGTTCTCCCCCTGATCCCCCTCAAGCGCATGGGCGAAGCGAGCGACATCGCCAATATGGTGGCGTATCTAGCATCGGAAGAAGCAAATTATATCACAGGCCAGGTTTTTACCGTTGACGGCGGCATGGCGATGTGATCCCTCCTCATTTGAATTTATCTCAAAAATTGTCGTAAAATGGCTGACGAAAAAAGCATCGAACAAAGAGTCTCAGAAATCATCGTAAACCAGCTCAACGTTAACGAAGAGCAGATCACGCCGGGAGCATCCTTCCTTGACGATCTTGGCGCGGATTCGCTCGACACTGTTGAGCTAATCATGGCTTTTGAGGAAGAATTTAAGGATGAGATCAATGGCGAAATCCCAGAGTCTGACGCGGAAAAGCTGCAGACAGTTGGAGACGTCATTTCCTACATTAACGAGAAAGCTGGAGCGTAACGCTCGCTTTCTCATTTTCGACAACAGCGTCGCTTGAACGTCCTGTCCGGCGACGCGAAATTCGCGAGACGTAAATTATGACTGACCTGGCGGAAAGCCAACGTGTGGTTGTAACTGGCCTTGGCGCGATAACGCCGTTGGGGCTGGATGCTGATTCCTTTTTCCAATCGCTTCTCGACGGCAAGAACGGCATCAGCAAAGTCGAGGCCTTCGACACCGAGAAGTTTACCAGCAAGATCGGCGGTGAAATCAAGGACTTCGTGGCCACCGACTTCATGGATCCGAAGGAAGTGAGGCGCAACGACCGCTTCGTCCACTTCGCATTCGCCGCAGGCAAGCAGGCTGTTGCCGACGCGGGTCTGGACATGAATCAAGAGGATCCGGACCGAGTGGGCGTGTTTATCGGCTCTGGCATCGGCGGGATGGATACCATCGAGAAGAACCACCAGAAGCTGATGGATGGAGGGCCGCGAAAGGTGTCTCCCTTTATGATCCCCTCTCTCATCTCGAACATGGCCTCTGGCGTTATGGGAATCGAGCTCGGGGCGATGGGGCCGAATTTTTCGATCGTCAGCGCATGCGCCACTGGAGCCCACGCGATCGGCGAATCGCTCAAAACGCTGCGACTGGGAGAGGCGGACGTCATGATCGCAGGCGGCAGCGAAGCGGCGATCACTCCGCTAAGCTTTGCCGGATTCTGCTCGATGAAGGCGATGTCGCGAAACAACGACGATTTCGAGCACGCCAGTCGTCCTTTCGATTCCGGACGCGATGGATTCGTGATGGGCGAAGGAGCCGGCATTATCGTGCTGGAGACTTTGGAGCACGCAAAAAAGCGCGGGGCGCGAATCCATTGCGAGCTCGTAGGCTATGGAGCCTCCTGCGACGCGAACCACATCACCGCGCCTCATCCCGAAGGCAAAGGTCTGATAGGCGCAATGAAACGGGCGATGCAGTCCGGCAAGATCAACGCCGACGAAATCGGCTACATCAACGCCCACGGCACCTCCACTCCCTACAACGACAAGTTCGAGACGATGGCCGTTAAGACTCTCTTTGGCGACCACGCGAGCAAGCTCATGATGAGCTCGACGAAATCTATGACGGGTCACTTGCTCGGAGCCGCAGGCGGAGTCGAAAGCGTGGCCTGCGTCCGCATGCTGCAAACCGGCAACATCGCTCCGACCATCAACTACCAGGATCCGGATCCCGACTGCGATCTGGACTACGTTCCCAACGAGGCCCGCGAGTCGGCTGTCTCGGTCGCGATGAGCAACAGCCTCGGATTTGGCGGGCAGAACGCCTCCTTGATTTTCAAAGCTTACTGATTTTTGGAGACGACGATAGAATCTCTATCTCGCAATTTCGTTTAGGAAATCGATCCGATGCAAAAGACGTTTATCATTCTCAAACCCGACTGTATGGAAAAGGGGCTCGCCGGCCAAGTCCTGCAACGCTTCGAAAGCGAAGGCTTCTCGATCGTCGCCGCTAAGATGGCCCGTCTGGAATCGCCGATCTTGCGCGAGCATTACGCCCACGTGGCGGACCTGCCCTTCTTTCCGGACATCGAAGCGTTCATGAGCTCTCGCTCCGTCATTCTGGCGGCTCTGGAAGGCGAGAACGTCATCCAGCGCGTCCGCGATCTACTCGGCCCGACGGACTCTACCAAAGCTCCCGCCGGCACGATCCGCGGCGACTTCGGCACTGACATGATGCGCAACATGGTCCACGCCTCCGACGGCCCCGAAACCGCCGTCGCCGAACTCAAGCGCTTCTTCGAAGACGACGAGATCTTCGCGTAGAGCGAGCATTGGGGCCAGGCTAGGCGTCGAACTCCAATTCTGCCCCGTCGCGTTTTCCCGGAACCGGATTATGCAAACTCTCCTGTGTTTCGCTGGTTTGGAAACCAAGCGAGAAGGGCGGAATTAATCCATCAAGGCTGCGTGGCGCGCGTGTTTGGAAACGCGGGTAATCCAACCGATATCCTGCTTGAGCGCGGCAACTCCCATTGCGCCTTCGAGGGCGCAATACACGAGCTCCGCCTTTTCCCTGGCGTTGTCGTATCCAGAATCTGCTGATCCCTGTTTGATCGCTTGCTCGAGCCAGGAAATGTTCGCGCTGACAAATCCAGCGATCACCTCCCTGACGCTTTGGGGCAACTGCTCCGCTTCATTCGACAAGACGCCGCACAGGCATGCGCGCCCAGAGGATTCGAATGCGTTCTTGAACACGTCGCAATAATGCCTCAATTGCGACTCGGGTGTACCGCCGGGGGGCGCGAATTCTCCCAAAGCGGCGAAAAAGCTCTCCTCATATAGTCGGGCAACCTCTAGCGTCAGATTTTCTTTGGTGGGGAAATGGTGGTGAACCGACGCGCTTTTGATGCCGACGCTTGTGGCTATCTCCCTGAAGCTGAAACCGTTATAGCCTCCAGAGCGGGCCATCCGCTCCGCAACGCTTAGAATCTTTGATCGAGTATCGGTCATTCTCTACCTATCTGTAGATAGATTGTTGTTGACGCAAGCGAATCTCATCCTAGCTTTCGAATTGGATTCTACCTATCAGTAGGTAGGTTATCATAATCTCAAACAAGTATCATCATCATGAAAACAACTAACTATATCATTGGCGGCTCCAAAGGAATAGGGCTTGAAACGGCAAAAAGACTCGTCTCACGGAACGCTCCGGTAACCTTGGTCGCTCGCGGCACTGAAGGACTCGCAGACGCGAAACGTTGGCTTGCCAAGATCGGCGATGCTCCAGTCGCGACGATTGAATGCGATCTCTACGATGAAGTTCAGGTCGCG
>JAJFLS010000457.1 GCA_021772595.1 Opitutales bacterium | reverse complement strand
TTCGATTCGCCTCCGGTTACCGAACTGGTCGAGTTTCCAGAGCATCGAGTGGCGCGCACGCTCGAGGACAACAAGGAATTGCTCGCGAAAATGGAGGCCCTGGTCTCCAATCCAACGGAGTTCCTTCAACTAGATATCGGTGGCGGCGTGGTGATGGATGCGTGGATGATCAAGCCTTCCGATTTCGATCCTTCTGCAAAATATCCTGTATTCGTGTATGTTTACGGAGAACCGCACGCGCAGACCGTATTGGATGTGTGGGGACGCGGTCATGCCGACTACCATCGCTTAATTGCCGATCTCGGTTATCTGGTGGTGTCCATCGATAATCGTGGCACCCCGGCGCCGAAGGGAGCTGCGTGGCGACGCGCGGTATTCGGCAAGCTTGGGCCGCTCTCCACCGATGAGCAGGCTGCGGGTATAAAGGAACTGGGCCGCGCCCGACCTTACGTCGATTTATCTCGAGTTGGCATCTGGGGGTGGAGTGGTGGTGGCTCGAATACCCTGAACGCAATGTTCCGGAAACCGGACGTTTATCATCTTGGTATTGCGGTAGCGGCCAAACCGCAACCTCACCTTTACAATGCGTGGTTCCAGGAGATTTATATGCGAACGCGCGAAGTGAATGCCGAGGGTTACCAGCTGGCCGCGCCCATCAATTTTGCCGAAGGTCTCGAAGGCGACCTACTAATCATTCATGGATCAGGCGAGACGAACACGCACCTCGAGATTATGGAAGGTTTGGTGGATCGGCTCATCGAATTGGGCAAACCGTTTGATTACATGAACTATCCAGGGCGCGACCACGGTATCCGGAAGGGGGCTGGCACAGCCGTGCACTTGCGTATGCATATGATACGGTATTTGCTGGCGAACCTATCCTCCGATCCGCGGTGAAGGGGCCGATTGAATCGATTTCGACGATATGAGTGAATTTGTCCACTTGGCCTATTCTCTACCTGCGCGTGTCAGGGCCTGCTCGTAAAAAGCTTTAGCATCCTTCAGGCTTTGTAAGGCGCGCGCTTCATATTCTTTGGAAGACCAAGTAGCTTCGTTGCCGTGCCATTTGATGGTTTCGTTCATGCGACCAATCATATACTGGGCACTGTCAGAATCAGCGGGCAATGTGTCTTTGATGCTAATATAAATTGGCGAAGTGTGCGCGGCTGTGAGCGACGCGCGTCTACCCCAGTTGTCCCAATAGGGTTCATTGGATTTGACCCTTACGGCGCACCAGCCGCTGGTTTCGAAGGTTAGATTCGTTGAAGACTCGAACGATTTTCCGTTTGGTGAAAGATTCCATGTCTTTACCACTTTCCCGTTTTGGATTATCTCAACTACGTCCACCGGCTTTTCGCTAATCATCTTAATGTCCAATTTCACGTTCATTGAAGCGGCGTCCGATTTCAATTCCGCCCCTATCTCTTGACCGTTGGCAGTTACCAGCAGAAGGGGTCCATTGGTTACGAATGTCCGGCCTTTCTTTAATCCATCCATCATGCCTTCCCAGCTCCAATCATCCACTTTCGCATAGAAGCGATTTTTGCCGCCTACGATCCACGTTCTCCCCATCTTATCCGTTCCGCCTGACAGAGGTAATCGGATGCCGCAATTCAGCATATGATACCAAAGCTCGGCGGAGTTGATTTTGCCGAAACCGCTCACATCAATCTTTTGGCGCGTATTCGTTCGCAGGCTCCAGAAATCAGGTGAAAGCCACTCGATGCCATCTAGCTTTCCCAGGGCAGAACTCCACGCTGACCCGTAACCCGGCCAGATCAGATAATGGGCGTGAAATACAAAGCCACCCTGGTCGTGCACGTAGTCGGCAACTTCCCAGTTTAAGGGTTCGTTTGGCGCTTCCCCCTCGGGGCCTGTACCCGTTGCCCTTTTTAAAGGATGGACATGGTCCTTCATCATGAAGGTGCTAAGATGGCCCATGTTCGCGTCGCGCTGTTCTTGAGAAACATCAACGAACCAACCGTCTTTTGAAACCGCGCTCTCGCGTCCATGAACATGATCTTTCACCTGATGATATACATCGCCCATAAACATCAGGTGCACGTAATTGACATCGACAATCCGCTGCTGCCAGGCGGCGCCTTCGGGGGTTAAGTTATGCACGTGCGAATCGCCTGACATCCATCCTTGTTCCTTCATATGGATAATCCGTTTCAGGGTGTAAGTCTCCGATACCGCTCCTTCCTTATCCCCCAAATTTATAGTAATGGGTTTACGCTCGTATTCATGACCTCGAACGATGTGCAGACTATAGCCGTCGCGGGCTTCCATATTTACGGAAAACGTTCCATCCTCAAGTAATGCCCAGGTCATGTCCCGGTTTTGCAAATCCAATTCCTTGTCGGACAATGTTTCTCCGAAGTGTCTTAGGTAAAAGGATTCAGAATGTCCTTCAGGCACCTGATAGTTGCCTTCATCATCCACCAAATGAATCCTGCAGCCAATGGGCATTCCTGTATCGGCATCCAAAATCCTGGCTGAAAAATTAACGGTGTCCCTCGCATGAACGACCGTAAACAAAGTCAAATTTAACGTAACCAGTATCCAGTAATTTTTCATATTAGAACCATTCGTTAGTATTTATTCGATACGGGTTTAATACCCCGCCTCTTGCGGCGTTCTCAAATTTTTCAATTTTCAATCTTAATTACCCCGCTGCCGTTTCGGCAGGCTACGAAGTCGAGGGCTTGCCCCGGGGATGCTTTATTGCGGCAATGGCCCTGCGGTAACGTGATTCATCAAATACCAGGTTTTGGTCTTTAGATTGTGGGCGGTTCCTTGGCCGCCGCCAGCCGACTTGATGGCGTGCGAGCCCCCGGTGTAGGGTACTGATGTGAACAGTTTGTTTTCGCGTATTAGCTCGTTCACCAGGTTTTCAAAGCTCTGGTAGTGGCAGTTGTCGTCTTGCGTCCCATGATAAATGAGAAGATTTCCTTTCAGGTTTTTAACATGCGTCATGGGAGATCCGTCTTTATAGCCTTCCTTATTATCCTCAGGCAGACCCATGTAGCGCTCTTGATAAACGGAGTCGTAAAGGAGCTGGTTGCTGATAAAGCCGCCAGCCATGGCCAGGTGATAGGTTTCCGGATACCGGAAGAGAAGGTTTAGACTCATGGAACCGCCCCCGCTGAAGCCGGTTACCGCAATCCGATCCTTGTCCAAGTAGGGATGAGTTTCCAGTAGTTTTTTTACAGCTGCGACCTGGTCATAGCACGCAACGATTCCGATCTTGCGGTAGGCGAAATGGCGCCAGGCGCGGCCGAGTGGGGTGGATGTGCCTCGATTGTCAATCGACACGACCACGTAGCCCCGTTGCGCGAGGTATTGATGCCATAGGCTTTTCTGCCAGACGTCTTTTACGGTTTGCCCCGCTGGTTCGCCGTAGATGTAGAATAGAACCGGGTACTTTTGGGACGGGTCGAAGTTGTAGGGTTTTGTTATATAGGCCGGGAGCTTTACGCCGTCTTCAATTTCGATATCGAAGAAAACGGTTTTCTGAAAATTGCTTTCCTCCATTTTAGCTCTGGCTTCAGCGTTGTCTTCCGTGGTTTGGATAGCTCGGTGACTGGGTAGCTCAACCAGGTCGTAAATAGGAGGTGTATTGGCATTCGAGAATGTGTGGAACGCTTTGGACGAGTCTCCAGATAAACGATACGAATGGGTCCCAATTTGCATTGTGGGCGTTAGCCGTTCTGCCTCTCCCGTGCCGTCCAGACGTTCTCGGAATAGATAGCTCTGCGAAGGGTCTTCAGGCGACGCCATGAAATAGAGCCAGCCATTTTCTTTATCGAGTTTAACCACTCTGATAACATCGTAATCGCCTTTGCTAATAAGCGTCTTCCGTTTTCCGTCGCGGGAGATGCGATAGAAGTGGCGCCACCCATCGTTGTCGGATTGCCACAAGAACGATTTGCCGTCGTCAAACCAGGTCATGTGATTGTGGACCGAAATCCAGGTATCGGTTTGTTCTTCGGAGAATGCATGCAGTTCCCCGGATTTTATGTTCGCCATCCAGAGCGTACTGCTATTCTGGAGACGATTCAGGCGTTGGAAGACGACTTCTTTCGAATTCCCTGCCCAGTAAAAGCGTGGAAGATAATGTTGGCGAGGGTCTCCTTGTAGATCGTCAAGCCATTGGGTTCGCGGGCGGCTGGAGCTGACGATTCCTACGCGGACGGAAGAATTTGTGGTCCCTACTTTGGGGTAGGGAAGTGGGATTATTTCGGGATAATTGCCTGCCAGGTAATTTGCCAAGTGAAAAGTGCCAACGCCTTCCGTATCGAACTGAAAGTAGGCGATGTACTCTCCATCTGGACTCCATTGGAAACCGTCTCGGATTTGGAATTCTTCTTCGTAAACCCAATCGGTGGTTCCGTTGATAATCGTATCCTTTTTGCGCGTGGTCAGTTGTTTGATGCGACCGCTTTTGAGGTCCTCTACATAAATGTTTCGCTCCTGCACGTAGGCGACTCGTTTGGAGTCGGGAGAAAACTTGGCGAACATCAAGGTGGCGGTTTCAAATGTTGATCCCAACTGCTTGAGCGCGTTTGATTCCAGATCCAACACCCAGTAGTCTCCGCGCGAGTTGACGCGCCAGACTTTTTTGGTGTTCGTGTAAATGAGCAGTTTCTTTCGATCGGGAGACCAAACCAGGTAGTCTTGCTTCTCCAGTTTCAGGGGATTTTCGCGGCCTTCTGGAATAAACTTCTCGGCCGATATGAGCAGCGTTTTCTCGTCTGTTTCCGGATCCCAATCAAAGATGTCTTTGCCGCCTTCGAGCGTATCGGACTTTTCCAGGAGGAGACAGCTTGCCCCTTCGTCTCTCCAGGCGATTTGCGCCCCTTTCTTAACCGTGATGGCTTTGTCGTCGATGATGTCCTGGAGAGTCATCAGCGAAGGATCGTTCAGCGCCTCTTGGCTCTCCTCCCATTGCGCCATATCGCTTCCAATTGCTTTGTTTGCAGTCATGGTAAAAATTAGCGCCGAGGCTATCGTTATTATCTTTGTGTTCTTTAAGGTCATGATTTCTCGGGCTTTACTCTGAATGATAGTCGAATTTAGTAAAGATTAATTGACAATGTGTGCAAAAACAAAATACTGCTGATTGAATGACAGCGAGTAACGAAAAGAATAGGCCGAACGGAAGCTGGAGTGGTGTCTTCCCTGCTACGACTACGCAATTCAAGCCGGATGGCTCTCTCGATATCGAGGCGACGATGAAGCATCTGGACGTCCTGGTAAAGGGCGGCGTGCATGGTTTTGTCATGCTGGGGACGGTAGGGGAGAATTGCTCGCTCGAGACTTCGGAGAAAATCGATGTGCTGCAAGCTACCGTGGAGCACCTCGGTGGAAAGGTGCCGGTGCTAACGGGCGTGGCTGAATATACGACTGATCAAGCATGTCGTTTTGCCGACGCCGCAAAACAGGCTGGAGTCGATGGGCTCATGGTGCTTCCGGCCATGGTCTACAAAACTGATGTTCGCGAAACGGTCGTCCACTTTCGCGAGGTGGCGAAGGCGACCGATCTGCCAATCATGATCTACAACAATCC
>JAJFLS010000456.1 GCA_021772595.1 Opitutales bacterium | reverse complement strand
TGTGGCGCGACTGGGTGATCCAGGCTTACAACGACGATAAACCCTTCAGCGATTTTCTCCGCGAACAGTTGGCGGGCGACCTTCTACCGAATGCTACGACTGACCAAGTCGTCGCCACAGGGTTTAGCCGCAACCACATGATAACGGCCGAAGGGGGGACGATTCCGCTAGAGAATCTGACGAACTATGCGATCGATCGGGTCAAGACGACCAGCGAAGCCTTCCTCGGGCTGACCATGGCCTGTTCCCAGTGCCACGATCACAAATTCGATCCCATATCCCAGAAAGACTTCTATCAGTTCTTTGCCTATTTCAATACCCTCGACGACAAGGGGCTTGATGGTGCGGCGGGCAATAATTCCAGTCCATTGATCAACGCCAAGACTTCGATCCTGCACAAGGATCATCGAGAAATTAATAATCGTATCGAAAACATGACTACGATTATAGAAGAACAGCGTAAGCTCAGACAAGCCTCTTGGGAAGAGGCAGTACGGCATGAACTCAATGGTCTGGGCGAAGGGTTTAACCTGCATCCATTGCGACCTGCAAAAATTAACTCCCCCAATGTATCCCAGCGGGACGTTATGCAGGTTCAAGACGATGGTTCCATGCTTGGCTTAACATCCATCCGGAACTTCTATTCGATGGTTTTCGAAATACCGGAATCCATAGGAGAGCCTATAACCGGAGTTCGTGTGGAATTCTATCCACACGAAAGTGTGAATGGCGGATCTTTAGGCTATGGCGAGGAAGAAGAATTGGGCACGTTCGCGGTGACGGCGGTTTCCGTATCCTCGGGGAATTTGCCGGTAGCGGATATTGATCTCAACCGCATGGTCCCGTTGGTGAATGCAACCGCTTCCTACTCGCATCCGGATTATCCAGTGGATAATGTACTGGACCCACGTTCCCAAAATGGGTGGTCGCCCTTGGGAAAGGTCCGGGAGCAGCAGCACCTCACGGTTATGCTGGCCGAGCCGGTCAGTAAAAGCGAAGCGTCTCACTTGACTGTGATGGTCAACTTTCAACAGATCGGCGGGCCGGGGCACTTTCGGGTACTTGCCGTGACTGGACAGAATGATGAAACGAATATCCCAGAAGGCGTTCAGAAGATACTCTCGACCGCTGTAGATGAAAGGAATTCAGCAGCGCTTAGCAGATTAGCCACTTATCAAAAACAATACGACCCGGGGCTCGCGCATATCCGCAACGAGCTCCGTATTGCCAAGAATCGTCTAGTCGAAATGACTGCGGAATTCTCGACCCAGGTAATGAATACTGCGGAAGAGCCCCGTAAGACATTTATACTCGAACGCGGTAGCTACGAAAACCCGGGTGAAGAAGTATCACCAGGTGTACCCGATTTTCTGTTACCACTTCCAGCGGATGCTCCTCAAAACCGTTTGGCGTTGGCCGACTGGTTTCTTCACGAAGACAATCCATTGACGGCGCGAGTGGCGGTCAACCGTATCTGGCAGATGCTCTTTGGCACCGGGATTGTATCGACCTCCGCGGATTTCGGATCGCAGGGAACTTGGCCGAGTCATCCGGAACTGCTCGATTGGCTCGCGGTGGATTTCAGAGAAAACGGATGGCAGGTTAAGCGTTTGATCAAGCAGATAGTCATGTCTTCAGCCTACCGGCAGGACTCGCTAATCGATCCTGATAAGTTGGAACTGGATCCGAATAATCAATTATTGGCCCGCGGCCCCCGCATGCGCCTGCAAGCGGAATTTGTTCGCGATGCGATGCTGCAGCAAAGTGGATTGCTGAACGACTGGATCGGAGGCTCGAGCGTCAAACCCTATCAGCCCGAAAATATTTGGCGCGAGATCAGCCACTACGGTTCAGCGCCCGATACCGCTCAGGTGTTTGTGCAGGACCACGCATCCAATCTCTATCGCAGGAGCATGTACACATACTGGAAACGAACGAATCCTCCACCTGCGATGGCGACTTTAGATGCGCCAAACAGGGAGTTGTGCGTGATGGATCGCGAGTCGACCAATACGCCTTTACAGGCGCTTGTATTATTGAACGATGTCCAGTTCGTTGAGATCAGCCGATACTTTGCTCAGCAACTATTGCAGGATATATCGACAACGGATGATTCAAAGCGGCTTGCCTCGGCTTTTGAAGCCATCACCTCCCGCTCCCCCTTGTCTGACGAGCTGGAAGTACTGCTAGATGCATTGGAAGAACAGCGTGCCATTTTCCAAGGTGACCCTAAGGCTGCTCATGCGCTTCTGGATTTTGGAGAGTATCCCAGTGACAGGAAACTGGAACCTGCGGAACACGCCGCCTATAGCCAGGTGGTCAGTCTAATTATGAACCTCAGCGAAACGATAACCAAACCATAGTCATGGATCCCTTTATAGACTTTCAAAGTAAAATGACCCGGCGGTCTCTTTTCGGGACCCTCGGCAGAGGTCTCGGTCAGGCCGCTTTGGGCTCGCTCTTAATGCCGCAGATGATGCGTGGCTCGGGAACTGGCGCTCCTGATTCGAAGGCAATTCTCAATAGCCTGCCGCATTTCGCTCCCAAGGCCAAACGCGTAATCTACCTCTTTCAATCCGGCGGTCCCTCGCATCTTGATCTGTTCGACTACAAGCCGGAGATGAAGGATCTGCATGGCCAGGAGCTGCCCGATTCAGTTCGAGGAAACCAACGCGTGACCGGCATGACTGCGGGTCAGAAGTCCTTTCAATTTGCGGCGCCTTTCTGGGATTTTAAACGCTGTGGTAAGCATGGCACCTGGATCAGTGATTTGCTGCCTCATACTCAAGGTATTGCTGATGACATTACGATTTTGCGTGGTATGCATACCGAGTCGATCAACCACGATCCGGCGGTTACCAATATCCTTACCGGATCGGAGCAAATGGGCCATGCAAGCATGGGCTCATGGTTAAGTTATGGACTCGGTAGCGCGAATGAAAATCTACCTTCTTTTATGGTCCTATTGTCGCAGGGCTCTGGAAAGAACCCGGGGCAACCGCTCTTCTCGCGCCTATGGGGAAGCGGCTACCTGCCTTCCAGTCACCAGGGCGTGAAGCTCGGTTCTGGCAGTGAGCCGGTATATTTTCTGAAAAACCCACCGGGCGTGGATGCGAACGGTCGCCGCAAATTGCTCGACCGCTTGGAGCTGCTAAATCAGAAGCACGCCGACGCGGTAGGCGATCCTGAGGTCCATGCCCGTATAGACGCGTACGAAATGGCCTATCGAATGCAGACATCGGTTCCAGGCCTCATGGATCTGGGCGATGAACCTG
>JAJFLS010000455.1 GCA_021772595.1 Opitutales bacterium | reverse complement strand
AACTGCCCGTAAGGGAACGCTGGGACGTCCCCTTCACGAACTTCATCCTTATCACCGACCGCCCAACGGACTTCGTCTGGAGAGCGAACTGGAAAGGCCGCGCGCTGCCGTTCGAGCTCGCCACCGCTCCCGTCAAAACGAAAACGACAGCCAAGCCCAAACGAGCGAAAGAACCCGCGACTCCGAAGACATCATCCGCGACCTCCGCATCGGCCCGATTCGCGAAAAACGCCCCCACCGTCGAAATCCCCGAAGAGTTGAACCGCGCCGCTAGACGACGCCCCAAACGGAAGTGGACCCAAAAACGATTCGCCAACACCTTGAATTTCGGCCTCGTCGCGCTCGGACTCCTATGCGCCGGTATTCTGTTGTATCTCGTATACGACTACAAAAGCCCAAGCGTTCGCCCTCCTGAGCAAACCGTCGCGACTCCGCTTCCAACCGAAGCCAATCCTGTCGCCGCTCCCATCGAGACTGCCCGGATCCGATGGGAAACGCTCCTCCGAGCAAACCAGCTTTTCGAAGAGAGCGAAGTGGCCGTCGGCCTCGGACAACAACTCGCCACAGAAGGAGACGTTCGACCTCTCCAAATCGCCGAAGCGCTATCCGCCGCCAGCACGATTCGGAATACTCCCAAGCCAAGCTCCTCGTCCGTTCCGATCTCTCCGGACCTCGTTCAATCCGCAGACGGTCAATGGACGCTCGAACCGATACTCGCCAACGAACTTTCCGGACTCGATTTCGTCCTCCTGCCTCAACCGCTGTTCGCGTTGCTGGAAAACCTGCCGAGCGAAGCCTCCAACACGATTGCCGATCGCCTTATCCACGACCGATTCCTGCCCGACGACGCGGACATCGGCCTCAAGTCCACTCGCCGTTCCACCAAGGACTCGATCACTCGAAACGGCAGCGACTCGATCGCTTCGGCCGAAGCCTATCGGACGCTCTGGCAATCACTCGTCGATGAACGCCGATTGGAGAGTATTCAAAATCTGGAAACCGTTTTTAGCGCGAACCCGCTCGAATACTATTTCGCCGCGGACGATGATGGACTCCTTATCTCGCCCAACCAGACCAATATCGTCAAACGCGTCCAGGAGCTATACGACCAGTTTATCTTGCCGCGCTTCTCCTCCTTTGAAACGACCCCTGAATTTCGCCAAGCGCTCAGAGATGCCAGTCGCGAATTCGAATCGGTCATCGACGCCGCCAAAACGATCTACCCCGTATTTTCCACCGCCAAGGCCACCCCGCAATCGCTTCAGGTGCAGCTCGACGCGATTCGAGCCCAATGGAGCGCGACTTTCATCCACGACGACCTAATGCAGGAGACGATCGTAAACTTCAATTTCGAGAAACTCGCCAGCAGCAAGCGAGAGCTCGCCCGCCTCCAATCCCAGTTCACCCGACAGACCATGCGAGAGCTCGTCGACGTTTCGAAAACCCTCGAAACGCTCGGAGCGGCAGAAGACGCCCTCGCCCAAATCGGCCCGCAAACGCATTGGCTCCTCCTCGATAGCGCCTCGAATTTCCGATGAGATCGATTCCAAATCCGAAGATATCGCTAGGAATGGGTTGTCATCTCATTTCAAACTAGCCAGCGTTTACCCTAACCCACTTCATTTTACACGAATGCGACCAGACGCCTCTAGACTCGTCTACCGAATTAAATCCGCCCTCCAAGGCGAGTCCAACGGGCTGGAAACCGCCAATCTCGCCTGGCAATACGCGGCGGAGGTGGAAAACGCCCACGCCCAACTCAAGCAATGCCTTGAGAAGGAAAGCGACCTGGACGCCTACGTCGCCGCCTACTCCAGTCCCAGCGTCCTGGATACCCTCGACGCTCTGGATTTCGACAACGCCGAACGCTGGAGCGAGCGCTGCGCAAGCCTCGGCTGGAAGAAAGCGGAAAAAATCGCCCATTCGCTCGTGAAATCCTTGCGCGAGCGTTTTTCCTCGATCGACGATCCAAAGGATTGGCTCTCAGGCGAATTTCGGAAGAAAGCGCGAGCCAAGCGCCCGCTCGAAGCCTTCCAAATTGCGAAGCTTCTCAACGAGCAATACGAAGACGACCCTAACTTCGAAGCAGAACGCAAGCGCCTCGAATCACAGGGCGTCGAACTCGCCGAAGCCGAACTCGCGAACGCCCTCCAGGACTTGATGCCCGCCGAAGCGCCCGAGGAAATCGTCCGGCGCTATCGAGTCCACGGACTAGAGCTGCCCGACAAGGAAGGCCCGATCAAGACCGCCAAAGAATCCATCGCCGCCAAGGAGATTCAAGCCGCCACCCACGCAGTGAATACGATCGTGGAGACGGCGGAATCCGCGAAAAGCGACGAAGAACGCAGAGCCCTGGAAGCGTGCTACTTCGAGTGCGACTACTTGCTGACACTCACCGAAACGCGCGCTAAACTCGAACCAGAGCTAAGGAATGCATTCGCGAGCGTTGCCACCGATCTTTCGCGCGATCGAGGAAATTACGAATCCAACATTCTGATACAGTCCGCCATCGACGACCTGCGGAACATCCTCAAAGGACTGTCCATAAGTTTCGGCCGGAAAAAGGCCACCGTGCACGATGCTCAAGAGCGCTTGAAATCGCTCCAGACTCAGGCGAAAAGAATGGGGCACCGCATACCGTCAGCTCTGCAAGATGACATCAAAAAGGCGCTCCTGGAAGCGAAACGTAAGCGGGCTCCCAAGTACGCGATCATCGGAGCCGGCGGCCTAGCCTTCGTCGCTCTCGCCCTCTGGCTCGTCAACAGCCAGGTGGAGAGCAATCGCCACGCAGAGACACTGCAAGATGCGTCCGCCGCCATCAATCAAGCCGCAGCGCTCGAGGATATTCCGAACGCCGAAGAAACGCTGGCCGAGTGGAAGAGCGTCATCGACGGAGCTCCGAACGAGCACGCGCTGACCGAAGCCGCTCAATCGCTCAGCGCTTGGATATCCGAGCAGAAAAATCTCAACGTGGCGTATTCGGATATCGCAGACAAGCTAGAAGCAATCAGCGTCGTGAAAGGAGCGGACCCTCATTCCGATCGAATTCGAACGCTACTAGATTCCGCCGAAGCGACACGCAAAGAGCTTTCGAGCAAATCCGAGAACAGCTCCAACGAGCGAATCGAGCAGTTTCTGACTTGGCAAGAAAGCCGGATCACCGAACTGGAAACGAACCGGAAGCAATCGCTCGTCGATATGCTAAGCTCCGCTCAAAGCCACCTCGAACAAGCCACCGCCGCGCCAGAAGGCAAGGCATTCGATTCGCACTCAAAAAGCGTGATCGACACGATCGCCAACGCGCAAGCCTACCTGTCCAAACACCCGGAACTGGACGAGAACGCGCTTCACCAACGAAACATCAAGAGAATCGCCGAGACTCTAAGAGGATTGCAGGACAAGAGGGCCTCAATGGAAGCCGCCCAACGATCGATCGGCAACGCCACCGACTTGGCCGGCTACCTCAAATCCCTGCAAGCGATTTATAGCTTCGATACGCTTCCCCCAAACGGGAAACGGAACATCGGCCGA